>NZ_JBVCPV010000014.1:0-25368 GCF_057456495.1 Lishizhenia sp.
CATACCTAACCCTATCATAACTTCTGTACTTTGTGTGGTATATCCCATAAAGTTACGGTGTAATTTACCTTGCTGATGTGCAACAGATAGTTCATCCTCAGGTAATGCAAAGTGGTCCATTCCTATTTCTTGATATCCCAACTTGAGTAACTCTTCTTTTCCATATTCATAGAGTGCTTGCTTCTCTTCATTTTTGGGAAGGTCGTCTTCATTATAACCGCGTTGACCAACACCTTTAATCCAGGGAACGTGAGCATAACTGTAGAATGAAATACGGTGTGGACGTAATTGTGCCGTCTTGTTTATTGTATCCTTTATACTGTCAAGGGTTTGATGAGGAAGTCCATAGATAATATCATGACTCACAGAATTGAAACCATAATCCAAAGCCATGGTATGCACTTTCTTTACTTGTTCAAAAGATTGTATTCTATTGATGGTTTTTTGAACAAGAGGATCGTAGTCTTGTATCCCGAAACTCAAGCGGTTAAAACCAAGCTCTCTGAAAACTTTAAGGTGTTCTTCTGTGGTGTTATTGGGGTGAGCTTCAAAACTCAAACTAATTTCAGGATCAAACAAACTCAACGCTTTAATTCCGTTGATGAGTCGCGCCAAGTTTTCGGCTTGAAAAAATGTTGGAGTACCTCCACCTAAGTGAATTTCCTTGATCACCATATCTTCTCCTAAAAATGACGTATAAAGTTGCCATTCTTTGAGAATTGTAAGTAAATAGGGTTCTTCTACAGCGTGGTTTTTTGTGATGCGTTTATGACAACCACAAAATGTACAAAGTTGCTCACAAAACGGTAGGTGGATATATAAACTCACCTCTTTCTTAGCACGAAGCTTGAAAGCATCAATTAAACTGTTTTTCCAAGCTTCCTTATCGATGTCCATATCCTTCCAAAAAGGTACGGTGGGGTAACTCGTGTATCTTGGACCTGGTTGATTGTATTTACGTATTAATTCACTCATCTTATGCAACTGTTGCGGTAATTCCTAAATGGTTTAATCGTTCGGCGATTGTTTTTAATTGAGGTATAGAAACGGCCTCTAAATCGGGGATAGCCGTTGTTCTATCTAAACTGTAAAGCATTACGCTTTCTGGTTTTATCGATTCAACCAAGCTTAAGTATTTTTCAACTTCTTGATCGTTGTAGTTTCCTAGTTGCTCTTGTTCATTCTTTCCTTTAAAAAACAAACTCTGAAGGATAATTTTATTCCCGTAATTTCTAAGGTTGTCCTTCACTTTTTGATAGGTTAAATTACCAAGCGGTCTATTGATGGAATAGAAGGTGCTTTCGTCGCCGGCATCTAGTTTACAGATAGAATAGTCAGCAATTTCTAGTGCCTTTCTTACCTGTCGTTTATGCAACATAGTGGAGTTGTTAAGCACCGCAATTTTAGCATCAGGTAATAATAAGTCTCTAACGGTTTTTACAGCATACATGATTTCCTCGAAGTCAGGATGAAGCGTTGGTTCCCCGTTTCCAGCAAAGCTTATAGTGTCTATTTTTATGTCTCTATCGTTGAGCATTTGACACTTCAAAAGCAGCTCTTCTAAGATTTCCTCCACCGTTGGGAATTGTACATTTTGATGTTTCTGATGATCCTCTCCACACTCGCAGTAAACGCAATCAAAATTGCAAAGTTTGTGTTCTTTGGGCAAAATGTTAAGGCCTAAGGACCTTCCCAGTCTTCTGCTGCTGATTGGCCCGAAAACTAGATATTTGAATAGAAAAGTATGCATGTTAATGACAGTTAATTTGGTTTTGGGGCAATACCCCGATTTGTTCTTGTAGGGCAGGACTCATGTAGGGAATTCCTAGGTTGGCACCTCTTAGTACCAGCAGACCTCCAACGATGATAAAAGAGGCCGGAATCAATATTCTTAAGTAACGTTTGGTCTTCAGTTGAATGAAGCTTTTAAAAAAGGGAAGGAAGAACATAACCGGTAAAGTTCCAACTCCATACAATAACATGTAAGTAGCACTTCCTTGAATACTACCCATCACTAAAGAAGCTATTAATGCAGAGTAGACCATACCGCAAGGCAATAGACCATTGAAAATACCCATCATAAAAAAGGCGTCTAAACTTCTTTTCTGAAGCAGTTGAGCAAACTTTCCTTTGAGTTTATTTAAGGCTGTAAAACCAAAATTCTGAATATTGAACTTCATGAATCCAAATTCACTTAATCCAATTAGAATTAAAGCAATTCCTGCCAATACACTAAAGCCTTGTAAAAAACCTATGAGTTTTAAGGATGTACCAAAGATTCCGAGTATAAGTCCGAGTAGGGTATACACCGTTATTCTACCAAAATTGTAGGTGAAAATGGAAATGAACTTCTGAACGGGCTGCATCTTTCCTACGGGTAGGGCAAGGGCTATTGGTCCACACATGCCTAAGCAATGCAGATTACTAATGAGTCCTAATGTTAATGCAGTCCAAAGCATGCTAGTAGTAAAAGTTCTTTTCAACTAAGAAGCTCTCGTTATTGGCTTCCCATTTTATTTTTAATTGGTAGTTCCCTTTGATTAAATTGGCTTTATCGATTAAAATAAAGTTGTTTTGAGGCGACTTAAAGTTTAAATCTAACTGTGCGTTATTAGCTCTATATAAGTTTACCTCGGTGTTTGTTTGTCCGGCCAAAGCTTCAGGAAATTTGATCTTTATACCTTCTGCACTTTGTTCAACGCTAATGCTATCCTTATAAACTAAGGCGCGAGCTTTCGCATCAAGTGTTTGCTGAAAATTCACTTCTTGAGCGTAATAATCTTCGGCATATAAATCGGTCTGTACCTTTTGTGCTTGAAATACCATTGATAAGATGTAGGCCATAAAGCCCATTAAAAACAATGCTATTCCCCATCCCCATGTAAATTTCATATTCTCGGTGCTATAAATGTTGTTTTCACTGTTTCAACTAATTCCTCTCCCTCGTAAATTCCTATTTTAAGATCGGTCTTAAGTGAAGTTAAATCTTTCGGTTCTATGTAAATGATAAACTTAGATTTAGCGGCATCTCTCGCTTTTAACGTGATATCATTTCCCACCATTTCTATTCTCCCTTCATGGTCTATAATTTCAAAATGAACGGGTAAATCTTTATTGGTTTTATTGATGATATTGATATCGTAAATGTTGTAGATTTCACCGGCATCGTTTTGTTCGAATAAGGTTCCTCTTGTTCGTAATAAGGTAACTTCAAAATCACTTCTCAACATGAGTAAAGTGGTAAGTAGTCCAAGTAACCCTACTAAAACTATTGTGTAGGCGATAACACGCGGTGTAAATCTAAAGTTCTCTTTTTTAGCCACTCCATCTTCAGAGTCGTAACGAATCAATCCTTTGGGTTGATTGGTTTTTTCCATCATGAAGTCACATGCATCAATACAAGCTGTACAGTTTATACATTCTAACTGTATCCCGTTTCGGATGTCTATACCGGTTGGACAAACATTCACACATTGATTACAATCAATACAGTCTCCTTGTCCCGCTTCTTTTCGGTCTACTTTCTTGTTGAATTTAGCTCTCTTCTCACCACGTTTGTAATCGTAAATAACATTCAAAGATTTACTATCAAGTAAAACTCCTTGCAGTCTACCGTAAGGACAAATCGTTGTACAAACCTGCTCTCTCAATTTCAAAAACACCATGAAAAAGATGAAGGTGAATATTAATATAGCGATGAACCCAACGATGTGCTGTGCTGGAGGTGTGGTTGCTATATCCCACACTTGTTCATATCCAATAATGTAGGCCAAAAAAGTATTAGCTATGATGAAAGAAAGACCAAAAAACAACGTGTACTTTAAACTTCTTTTCCAAATTTTTTCTCTGTTCCAAGGACTCTTTGCAAGTTTCTTTTGTGCTTTGTAATCTCCTTCTATCCAGTACTCTATTCTTCTGAATACCATTTCCATGAAGATGGTTTGCGGACAAATCCATCCACAGAAAAGTCGGCCAAAAATCACGGTAAACACCACAATGAATAAAATCATTACCAGCATGCTCAACGCAAATAAGTAAAGATCTTGTGGCCAGAAAACTTGTCCGAATATGCTAAACTTTCTCTCTATGATGTTGAAGAGTAAAAAGGGCTCTCCGTCAATTTTAATAAAGGGTATAGCAAAGAGGAGCAAGAGTAGTAAGTAACTCAATATCTTACGCTTTGAGTAGAACTGTCCACTTGGCTTTTTAGGAAATATCCAAATGCGTTTACCCTGTGCATCTACAGTAGCGATTTTATCTCTAAACTCCTCTTGTGCCATTACTCTACATTTAAGGTATCTGCAACTTCACCTTCAACCTCCGTTTCAGCGGTTCCTTCTTCAACATACAAGTCTCCTTGAGGCTCCTTGGCGTTTGGAGGATTTGTACCTCTCAAAGACTTGATGTATGAAGCAACTTGTTGCATTTGCACTGGATTTAATTCGTCTTTCCAGCTTTTCATCCCGTTTTGGGCTCCGTATTTTATTGTTTTGAATACATCGTTGATTTTACCACCGTGTATCCAGTAGTCATCTGTTAAGTTTGGACCAACGTCACCACCTCCACCTTCTTTGTGGCAGGCAATACAATATTGGTTAAATAACATTCTACCTTTTGAGATGTCCGCATCATCTGTTAATACAGTAACGGTGTTTTCATCCACGTTCAAAGCTTGTTCTTTCAGGTATAAATCCACCGCAATTTTGGCTTCTTTAACCTCCGTTTGATAAGCTTCTTCTTGCAAAGGAGAAATCTTGAATACGTGGTAGTTTAACAAATAAAGTACACCGGCGATAATACTTAAATAGAACCCGTAGATCCACCAAGGTGGTAAGTTGTTATCTAACTCTTGAATTCCATCATATTCGTGGTCCATTAGAATACTTTCCTCTTCTTCAACAGGAACAGTATCCGTTAAGATTTGCGTTAACTTGCTTGTTCTTTCTTTTACGAATTCTTGAACTGGTGCTTCGTCTTCTTCCTTTTTATCAATGTTAATCAACTTGTTAAAGAAGTTTCTGTAGTACACCAAAAAGGCAACCAAGGCCAAATCTATGGCCAATAGAATGTAGATTTTCGTTGTGGTGTAGAAACTTACTTCCGCAGCGCTTGTAGCAGCATCTTGTGCAAAAGTTCCTGTACTTGTTGCTACAAAAGCAAGGAGTAGCAACAAGGTTTTAATCGTATTGTTTTCTTTTATCTTATTTACTTTATTCTTGAAGGTGTCGCTCTTGATGTACACTTTCATGGCATTTCCTAAGCTGAAGATGCTAAGAAGTAATACAAAAGCAGTAACCACCAAGGCCCAAAATATTACACTTTTTTCCATTTTTTAGTCGTTTAAAGGGTAATCACTTATTTCATTAATGTGCTTCTTTTTCATGCTGAATACCCAGAAGAATAATCCTATGAAAAAGGCTACGAAGATGACCAATGAGATGATGGGATAAATCTCTATACCATCAATAGAGGTCATATGGTGTTTGATATACTTCAGCATCTTATTCCGTTTTAGTTGCTTCTAATTTGTTAATGTCAGATCCTAAGCGTTGCAAGTAGGCAATTAATGCTACGATTTCTTTCTGCTTCATGCTCGTAACATCCTCATCTGTATAGTTGTCTTTAGTGATGTCGAACAAGACACTTTTAGCAATTCGTGTAGCTTGCGCATCTATGCTATCTCTAACCGCTTGTTCCTCTATGTTTTCATAAGGAACTCCCATGCTTTTCATTGCTTTCATCTTGTCAAGGATGTGATCAGCGTTCAAGTCGTCTTCAGTCAACCATTCGTAAGTCGGCATGATACTACCTGGAGAAATACTAGATGGCTCCATCATGTGTAAGTAGTGCCAAGAATCTGGTCTGTTTTGTTTGTTACCAACACCTTCTCTATGTAAATCTGGTCCTGTACGCTTAGATCCCCAAAGGAAAGGGTGGTCATAAACAAATTCTCCTGCTTTAGAATATTCTCCATAACGCGCTGTTTCGAAACGCAATGGACGTACCATTTGAGAGTGACAGTTGTTACACCCTTCTCTGATGTACAAGTCTCTACCTTCTAATTCTAAAGGTGTATATGGTTTTACACTAGAGATGGTTTTTACGTTAGAGCTCACCAAGAAAGTAGGAATGATTTCAATAGCACCACCAATCAGGATAACTACTAAACTCAAAATCAACATTCTTACTGGTTTACGTTCAACAACTTTGTGCCAGTATTCTTTTTTCTCTTTCTTATGTTCAACCATTAAGGCGTTAACAGCCTCAGCTTCTTCATTCGCTACTAACTTACCAGCTAATGCCGTTTTCAATAAGTTGTAACTCATCATTACTGCACCTACTATGAATAAGGCTCCACCTGCTGCTCTCATGGCAAAGAATGGACGTAATTGGGTAACTGTTTCTAAGAAATCTTTGTTTACTAAAGTTCCGTCTGGGTTGAATTGTTGCCACATTAATCCTTGTGCAAATCCTGCCCAGTACATTGGAATGGCATATAACAAGATACCTAAGGTTGCAATCCAGAAGTGTGCATTGGCTAATTTCTTAGAGTATAATGGCTTTCTGTAAATTTTTGGAATGATGAAATACAACATACCAAAGGTCAACATACCGTTCCACCCTAAACCTCCTACGTGTACATGGGCAATGGTCCAGTCGGTAAAGTGACTAATTAAGTTCACTGATTTCAACGATAACATTGGTCCTTCGAAAGTCGCCATACCATAACAAGTAAGGGCAACCACCATGAACTTCAATACTACGTTATCACGTACTTTGTCCCAAGCACCTCTCAAGGTTAACAAACCATTCAACATACCTCCCCAAGATGGAGCAATCAACATGATAGAGAATACTACTCCTAAAGATTGCGCCCAGTCTGGCAATGCCGTGTATAACAAGTGGTGAGGTCCAGCCCAGATGTAAATAAAGATTAAGGCCCAGAAGTGAATAATAGATAACCTGTACGAGTAAACCGGTCTGTTCGCAGCTTTCGGTACAAAGTAGTACATCAATCCTAAATATGGAGTTGTTAAGAAGAATGCCACGGCGTTATGTCCGTACCACCACTGAACCAAGGCATCCTGAACCCCAGCATACCAAGAGTAACTCTTCATGAAGTGAATAGGGAACTCAAAAGAGTTAACAATGTGCAGTACAGCTACCGTTACAAAGGTTGCTATGTAGAACCAAATGGCTACGTACAAGTGTTTTACTCTTCTTTTTAAGATGGTTGCAAACATGTTCCAACCGAATACTACCCAAAGCAAAGTAATAGCGATATCTATCGGCCATTCTAATTCGGCATATTCTTTAGAAGTGGTATATCCTAAAGGAAGTGAAATTACCGCCGATAATATGATAAGTTGCCATCCCCAAAAGTTGATGTTACTGAGTTTATCACTCCACATTCTCGTTTTTAATAAACGTTGAAGTGAGTAGTAAACCCCGGCAAAAATACCGTTACCCACAAAGGCAAAAATCACCGCATTGGTATGCAGTGGTCTAATTCTACCAAAGGTAAGCCATGAGGTTAAGTTAAGCGATGGCCAAACGAGTTGACATGCGATTAACAACCCGACTAGCATACCAATTACACCCCAGATCACTGTAGCCAGGGCAAATTTGCTTACGATTTTATTATCGTACTGAAATTTTTCTACTTCCATTACTGCTTAGTTCTATTGTTAGAAGTGATAGTCTGTTCATCATCCATTAGCATGCGAACGGCAGGACTCTGATCGTCCTCGTACTGACCATTAACCTGTGCCCAGATAAAGGCGCCGAGAAAGATACTTGCCAAGAGCAAACTAACTGAGATGAGTAAAACGATTACTTCCATTTTGTAAAAATTATTCAACAAAGAGAGCTAAAATCGTAAGGGATTAAAATGTGTTTGATCAACTCAAAAATTGATATTGGTCAATCTTCATTTTTTATGGAAAAACGCGGGTTATTTCAGTGTTCTTCTGGCAGAAAGGCTCGTGCTTAAGGTGGTAAAGATTACCACTGATATAGAACTTAATGGCATAAGTATGGCGGCAAATACAGGAGCAAATATTCCTTGTACGGCTATGAAAAGTCCGATTGCATTGTAAAGAAATGAGAGCGTAAAACTACTTACCACAATACGTTTACTGTTTAAGGCAAATTTTAAAATTTGGGGAAGGAGGTGAAGTTTCTTTCCATCGAGAATTGCATCACTGGCTGGGGTAAAACCGTGCTCTTTATTGGCAACAGCAATACCAAAGCTACTTGAAGACAGAGCAGCGGCATCATTAATACCATCTCCAATCATCATTACTTTTTTACCGGCCTTTTCCAAAGCTTGTACATAACGGAGTTTATCAGAAGGTTTTTGATTAAAATGAAGTTGACTGAAACCATATTTTTCCTTTAATAATGCCTCATCCTTGTTTTTATCTCCTGTAAGAAGGTGCAATTGGTAAGTCTTGTGCAATTGCGCCAAGCTTTCCTGTATTCCCGGTCTGTAGTTATGAGTTACACTGAACCAACAATGATAGTAACCGTTGATTGTGACAAATACTCCATTGTAATCTTTTTTATGTTCTAAAGCTGTAAAATCTGAAGATCCTACTTTAAAGAATTGATTGTTTTTGCGGAAAGAAAGTCCTTGTCCAGGGATTTCCATAAATTCGGAAATGTTGAATTTCTGAACTTTATAGTTGGTTTTTAAGTAGGTGTTTATGGCTAAACTTAAAGGGTGAAGCGAAGAAGAAGTGGCTGTGTATAAAAGGTTTGCTTCTTCAAGACTAAGTTCTCCTTCTAGTGTTAATTGAATAGCGCTAGTATCGGTTAAGGTTCCTGTTTTATCAAAGATGATATCCGTAACATCCGGAAGGTTGTCTATCAAATCCATCTTGCGCACGAAGAATGAATTTTTAGCGAGTAAACGCTGTGCATTTCCATAGGTAAAAGGTAAACTTAACGCAAGTGCACACGGACATGCAACAATAAGTACAGCACTTACACTTCTCCAAATCATGTTAACATCGTGGAAATACCAATAGGTAGCGGTTCCTAAACTTAGCAGCAGAATGAAAAGCGTGAAATACTTGCTTAAAGCATTGGAGAGTAAAGTAAGTTTATGGTCTTTGGGGCGCAGTTGCGAATTTTGAGTATTCCACAAAGAGGTTAAATAACTTTGATCGGTTTTCTTTACAACTTGCAGTAAAAGACTATCTCCCATTTGTTTTCCACCAGCATAAACGGCCTGTTTTTTTTGGGGGTATTCAGGAGTGCTTTCACCAGTAACAAAACTGTAGTCAATGACAGGTTTACCCTCCATGACTATAGCGTCTGCAGGTATGAGTTCTTTATGTCTAACCTGAATAATATCCCCAGGTTGAAGGTCAGAAATATTGGTAGTTTCGAATTCTTCTCCCTTTTTACGTTGTATGGCAATAGGGAAGAAGGAAAGCGTATCTCTATCAAAGTTGAGATGATTGTACGTTTTTTCTTGGTACCACTTACCGATGAGTAAGAAGAAAATAAGACCTGATAAAGAATCAAAATATGCCTGTCCGGTATAAACGAATAGTTCATAGGTGCTTCTTACAAAGAGTGTTATCAATCCCAAAACTATGGGTAAATCCATATTGAAAACACCGTTCTTAAGGCCTATAAATGAGTTCTTAAAATAATCCCAACCCGAATAGAAGGTAACAGGAATACTTAAAAAGAAGGATAGGTAAAGAAACAAATCTCTAAAACTTTCATCCTCGCTCATACCCAAGTATTCAGGGAAGGCAAAGAGCATGATGTTCCCAAAACAGAATCCTGCTACACCAATTTTTATCAATAATTTCTTGTTGCTCTTGCTGCTTTGTTCTTGGGTGCTGAAATCAGGAGGATATCCCAATTTTTGTAAGAATTGAGCAAATGCTACAATGTCGGCAGATTTAGTAAGTGTAAACTGAACTTTTTTAGCGTTGAAGTTAACTTCTGCATGCTCTAATTCATCGTAAATTTTAGGTAAGTTTTCTAAGAGCCAAATACAAGAGTTACAGTGGATTTGAGGGAGGTGAAATACCACTTTTTTAATCGCTTCATTTTCAAAGAAAAGATACTTTTTCTGGATTTCAGGAAGAAGGAGAAAATCAAAGTAACCTACTTGGTCTTCATCAATTTTTACCCCTGGAGTTGAATTGATCGTATAGAAATCTCCCAGCGCATTAAGCTGCAATATTTCGTATACAGTTTTACACCCGTTACAACAGAAATTTTTCTCATCTATTACGATGGTAGTGGAACATGTATCTCCGCAATGGTAACAATTCATGCTGCAAATTTCTGTATTCAATAAAGCTTATAGATTGACAAATGTCAATAAAGAAATTAATTCTATACCAAATCAATTAGGCGCGACAATTCCTCTGGTTTCAATACAGTAATCTCTCGTCCACTTGTACGTATTACTCCTTCACTTTTAAAAGTGCTTAGGTTTCTTACCAATGATTCTTTTGCAGTTCCAACGATGTTCGCTAAATCATCTCGAGAAATGTTTAAGGTGTGCACGCCATCTTTCTCACATAAGTTCAAAAGTGTACGGGCAATGCGTTCCTTAACAGGAGCGTATGCCAATTGTAGGAGTTTCTCCTCCTTTTCTTTGATGTTACCCGTTAATAATTTGATGAAAAGCGTTGCGACTTCACGGTTGCTTTCAATCAATTTTAGGAATTCTTTCTTAGGAATCAACGTGATTTCAGTATCCTCCAAAGCTATGGTGCTTTCGTTGTGTTCACTTCCTTCCAAAAGTGCCATGTACCCAAAAAACTCTTCGGGATTTATGATTTGTGTTACAAAGGTTTTTCCGTAGCTATCTGTCTTCTGACATTTAACTTTTCCCTTGTTCACGTAGTATAAATAATGAGCAAAATCACCCTCTCTGTACAGCTCTTCTTTGGCTTTATAACACTTCGTTTTCTTGTGTTCCAGTAAACTCTTAATGTCCTGATGCTTGCTGTCTTCTTCAATAACGGCACCTTGTCCAACAAAAGCTTGTAAGATTTGCGATTTAATTTTCTGATTACGCGCAATACGCGTTTCTATCGAGGTGATTAAACTTTCCTCATCAAATGGTTTTAACAAGTAGTCATCCGCACCTAAATTCATTCCTTTTCTAATATCTGTTTTTTCAGCTTTAGCTGTTAAAAAGATGAATGGAATACTAGAAGTTTCAGGGTTTTTTGTCAAAATATTAATTACACCGTAACCGTCCAGTTGGGGCATCATTACATCACAAATAATAATATCTGGCTTGGTAAGAATGGCTTTCTCTATCCCTTCTACACCATTGGAAGCGGTGATTACTTCATAGTCGTTTAGCTCTAAAATCTCCGTAGTATTTAATCTAAAATCCTCGTTGTCCTCTATGAGTAATATCTTCTTCATTTTTCAGTGTTGGGGTAAATAATAAAGGTAGTTAATTTCAGGCTAAATGTGAGGTAAATTCAGTAGAAATCCCCCCTCCTTTTCAACCATATTTAGACGACGAATTACTTCAGTAAGTTCACCTATTGATGTAGTATCCTCGGAGTTACCTCCGAACGACAATTGATAGGTATAACGAGAAGGGGTTGGCAAGAAAAGGGGGATTTTGTATTGCTTGAGTTTTCTACTGATATTTTTCGGGATTTCATAGGTAAACAAAATAGCGTCATAATGGTTCGCATCGAGTTGATTTTGAACCAATTTTTCTATCGAGCCTACACGTACTTTTCCGCGAAGATGGAAGTTTAATAAATGTTGCGTTAAAGCCTTATTTTGTAAAATAACACCATCCATTTTTTTCACCTTCTCCCTGTAAATAAGGTCGTTAAGGTTCATAATGCTGATGGCATTATCTTTTTGCGGCTCATAACCATGTATCACGTCAATTTGCACATTGTCATCTGCAAAGTATTCGAGAACACAATCCAAGTGAGGTTTTAATCCTTCCTCAAGAGATGTTATGACCAACAATTTAAACATCTCACAAAGATGAGAGTTAGAAGGTGTTTAAATATTGATCGATAATGTTAAGAAAATTGATAAATGTCAATTTTTAGGAAAACACAATTCAAAGGTAGATCCTTTACCCACTTTACTGGTGAAGGTAATTGTTCCGCCCAAGACATCCATGTATCGTTTTACGATGTTCAATCCTAGCCCCGTACCCTCTATGTTTGTCACGTTACGAGCCCTGTGAAAACGAGAGAACAAGCGATTTTGATCTTCTTCCGGTATACCTATTCCTTGGTCTTTTACCTTTACGTGTATGTTTCCATTTTCCTCGCTAATGATGAGGTCTATAGTTGCTCCTTCCGGACTATATTTACACGCGTTAGAAACCAAGTTGATGATACAGTTTTTCAAAATGTTTTGGTCAGATTCTATCACCTGAGACGTGGTTAAACCGTAATCCAAATGCAAGAATTGTTCTTTGCGTTTTACCAATCCAACCTCGTCGATTACCTCTTCGATTAAAGCGTGGAAATTGAAGCTAGAAATGTTAGGGGTAATTAAACCAGATTCCAGTTTTTCCAAGGAAAGGAAGTCGTTTAGGATTTGGGTAAGGTTAGAAACCATACGTTTGATACGCTTTACGTGAACCGCACGCTTTTCGTCTTGCTCAGTTTTGGTGTATTTAGAAATTAATGTTGCAGAAGTATCTATGGTGCTCAAAGGAGTTCTAAACTCGTGCGAAGCCATGGCCACGAAACGAGATTTTAATTCATTCAAGTCCTTTTCCTTTTTCAAACTGCGCTCAATGTTCAATTCGGCATGTTTTTCTATGGTAACATCCATTTCTACCAGCAATGCGCTGTCTGTAACTCCATCTTTCTCGGTCAAAGGAACACCGTAAATAGAGAAGTACTTTTCTTTGAATTCAATTTCAAATTTTATGGTTTCTCCTTTAAAGAGTAGGGGTAACTTTTCAGTAATAACAGGCTTAACATGTTCTCCCAAACGTTCAATAAAGGAGATTCCTTTCAAAGAAGAATCAGTCAATCCCATACTACGTAGCATAGAACCGTCGGCCCATTCAATAATGAAGTTTTTATCGATAATGAAGATATTACCATTCGGGAAGTTCTCGGCAATGGAACGCAACATTTTATTTTGTGCATTAACTTCCTTGGTACGTTTCACAACCTCCTCTTCTAATTGGTTGTTCAATTTCTTCAATTCCGTGTCTATGGCTACACGTTTAGAAATGTCTACCACAAAGGCAATAGACTTGGTTTCGCCGTTTTCTTCGTAGTGACTCAAACTGACTTCCACTGGAAATTCAGATCCATCTTTACGCAAAGCCATCAAATTTCTTCCTGCTCCCATAGAACGGTTAGAGGGTGCAGCATTGTACTTTTCGCGGTAGCCAACGTGACTTTTCGTATAACGCTTTGGGATGAGCATTTCGAGTTTTTGACCCAAAATTTCTTTCTCATCATCATAACCAAAAAGTTTCAAGAGTTTCGGGTTTAAGGTGTCTATCACCCCCGAGCTATTTACCACCAATAAACCTTCGTTACTGTGTTCAAATATCTTCTCAAACTTCTCGTTCATGCCTCAAAAATTTATAGTAAAAGTAAACAGATTAATTTTTCAAATCTTTTTTACGTCGATTAATTTATCTCTAGACGCAATACGCATACTCAATTCTATCTTGGCAAACCGCCGCGCCATCCATTATAGTCCCCTCACTTTCACCAAAGTCGCACCAAAGGGCAAAGCCACTTCCGCTGGTCGTAACTTTTTCCTTGTGCTTACTAAGGCGTAAGCTCACGGCGCTGCCATTGCTGTCGCTGTTTGGGGTGAAAGTTTAGAATTGGAGATTTGACATTGGAAATTTAAAAAGAAGTAGTCTTTAAATCTCTTTAGGAAACTGCTTATCCATTGCGCTAGAACGCTACCTTAAATCATCAAGAGTAACCAACCCAAAATAGAGCTTCCGATTACCGTCCACATCACGTTGATTTTTTTGAAACCGAAAGTTACTACGAAGCTTAGTGCAGTGATTACAATAGCTTGCCACTCTGTTAAGGTTTGTGTGCCCATTTCTACTAAAACTCCTACCATAATAGCAACAGCAGCTATGTTTACAGAGTCTAAGAAATAGCTCAAAAATTTAGACTGTCGCATTTTCGGTACCAATGGGTTTAGGAACAATACAAACAAGAAAGAAGGTAAGAAAATCCCTACTGTTGCGGCAACAGAACCCCATACACCGCCAATTTGGTAACCAATGAAAGTTGCTGTAGACAATACCGGTCCAGGTGTAAACTGTCCTACCGCAATGGCATCTAACAATTCTTGTTGGGTCATGTATCCCGTATCCACCAACTCTGGCACCAAGTAAGCAAAAAGAACGTATCCACTTCCGTAGAGTATGGCACCTACTTTTAAGAAAATCCAAAACACTTTAAGCGTACTCAGGGTAGCTATGCTCGATACTGAAGTAGTTTGTAAAAGTAGGAGCGGAAGCAATTGTTTTTTCTCTTTGTTGCTCACCGTATTTCTAGTGTAAAAGAAAAAAGCCCCTAATAAACCTGCTACTAACAAAGCATAAACCTCATTTACTCCGAATAAAGAAGAAAGCAGAACCAAAGCTCCTAAAATTCCCAGTTCTGTTGATTTCAGGGCCTTTTTACCCAATTTGAAAATGGCTGCAGCAATCACTGCTAAAATTGCCGGTTTTATACCGTAGAAGAAAGGAGCAACATCGGGTAACTCTCCATAGGTAGTATAGAGGTAGGCAAAGAGCATGGTAACTAAAACTGCGGGTAAAATGAAACTGAAACCAGCCGCAAAGAGACCTTTCCAACCTGCGCGTTCGTGTCCACAGTGCATGGTCATTTCCGTAGAGTTGGGGCCAGGAATTAAGTTGGTGGCACCTACCAAATCCAAGAAGTGTTGTTTGCTTATCCATTTACGCTTCTCAATGATTTCGTCTTCCATCATGGCTATGTGTGCCGCCGGACCACCGAAGGCGAACAAGCCCATTTTAAAGAATACTTTTACTACTTCCCAAACACTGTTTTTCTCTTTGTTCATCGTCTAAAATGCTTTTGTGCAAAGAAAATACAATAGAATGTAATTTTTATGGTCTATTTGAAAATTGTGTGGTCAGCAAGATTTGATAATTTGAGGGATTTGAGAATTAACTATTATAAATTGTTCCACTTTATGATTTACCAATCTTCGAATGGCGAGCTCCGCGAGCTATCAAATCCCTAGATTAGCGGTATCTCTGTACTGTTTTGGAGTTTGTTCTTCATACCGCTTAAAGTATTTCACAAAATGAGAGGGGTCTTTAAAGTGCAGTTGCTCTCCAATTTGGTGTACACTTTGGTCGGTATAAATCAGCAAACGTTTGGCTTCTGATATGATGTGGTCGGCAATTACCTTGCTAGCGCTGTGTTGTACAGCCTGTCTACAGATGTTGTTTAAGACTTGTGGCGTAATGTGCAATTGTTCAGCATAATAGGCTACGTTATTTTGGAGCTTTTGGGCATCGCTTAAGATTTCTAAAAAGCTCTGGAACTCTCCTTTAGCCGGCAGGTTTATGTTTTTAAGTTGTTGTGCTTCCTCCAGTATTTTTGCAATCAAGGCTTTTAACAACCCTTCTATAGCGGTGAGATTTTCTTCCGTGCTCAGGAGTTCAAACAATTGGGTGATGCGTTGGGCATTTTTTAGCGGTAGGTAATTGTAGCTACTGAGTTCTGTGAGCAAAGTTTTTAATTCACCGTCCAAACTGTGAGCAATAAAATCTTTTTTAATGATGGAAACATAACCTTCTGGCTTACTAGTAATGTCCCAGAAGTGCAATTGATCTTGACGTATGGTAAAAATTACAGGGCCGTCAATAGGATAAGTGTCGTAATCTATGGTGTGGGTGCCGGAACCTTTGCTGAGGTAAACAAGTTCAAAATAGGCTTTGTGCTTGTGCGCTTTGGTTTTACGTATAGACGAACGAAAAGCCTCTGTTTTGATGTGTTTTTTTACATCGGCATTGTCTTTTACGCGTATGGCACTTTGCTTTTTCATCTTAAGGGTGAAGATAGGTATTTGAATAAAAAAAGCCACACAACACGATGGTCGAGTGGCTTTCTTTCGTTTAGAAACCAGGATTTTTAAATATTCATTGCCTGAGTATTTTCCTGCATTGCTACTGTAGTATCGTCGTGCAAAGTAACTTGCACACTTATTTTCGGAGTTTGTTCAGAATTTTTAAATAGTTCTGCGTAATACTTCTTCTTTTCTTCTAAGGTCTTGATGCGGGCATCTCTATCTGCCTTACTGTAGCTGTGATCTCTCTCCCAATCCGATAAATAGTCCTTTTCTATTTGCTTAATTTGATTGTCAATCAAAGTCATTAAACTATCCGGAGAAGTTAAGGTGATCAATTCTCTTTGGTCCACTATATTTTCAGTTCTTTTCATGATCTTTCTTTTTAAGCGATGGTTAATTTCTCTTTGTTACTTGTTGATGTGGCAAGAACATTTTCCCATTCTAGGTCTTTGGTATATCGACTATCGATGTCACCGTTTTCGTTAAGATGTAAGAGTTTAATCCAGTTGTTGTCACACAATTGTTTGAGTCCTTCATGCTTATCGAGTATGGCATTAATTGCGTCTTGTGGAGCGTCTATGATGACATTCAAACGTTGTGGTTGGTGTTCAAATTCTTCACCGTTATGAACTGCTTGAAGGGGTAATCCTATTTTTAAATCTCCTCCAGACCCTTCAATTACTCCAAAGGCACCTGTAACATTGTGTAATGTTTTGTTTCCAGCTCCTAATTTGTAGGTGTCTACTGTACTTGCAAAGTATTGCAAGTTAATCCAGCTTGTCACTACCATAGGTGCAGTCATTATTCCCTCTAGTACCTCGTAGTTACTGTCTTTTGCAGGGTTGTAAGATTGTAAGAAGGCTCTTCCGTTTAAGTTGATTCCTCTTGTTTTTTCACGTGGTGCGATGATGAAGGCATTACATCCTGCGAGTCCCCATTCGGGTCTTATTTCAGACCAGTCCGTTGCTTTCGCTTCGAAAGTTGCTTTTAGGTTTTTTCTCTCCTTATCAGTTAATAAGAAACGCGCTGATCTTTCTGTTCTACACGCTTCACTCGCTTTATCAATACTTTGCTTTAAGGCAACAACTTCTTGCTGTCTGTCATTCGGAATTGCTTTTCCGTTCAGGATGCTAATTTCGTCTGTTGTTGTGTTGTGTAAACAAGCCAAGAACAAGGTGTTTTCTGGGATTTTTATTCCGGCCTTGGCTAAATCTGTTCTGATTTGAGGAGTGTTTAATATCTGCGCGCCTGTTAAAGCGTTTATTTCTCCGGAGTGACCTCCACATGCACCACAATCGTATCCAGAAGCGTGCGGGTTGTTTACTGAACTAGAACCGTGACCCGTGATCAAAACTAAAGGAGCTAATCTGTCTTTCACTTCTAAGTTTTTCATCATTCCTTGCGCCATACCTAATTGTTCTTCGTAAGGAATTCCGGAAAGGTCTAAGGCTCTACCTTCTTTCAACCATTTTTCTAAACCGTCAGTTTTTGGGTCAGTAACCGGTTTACTCCATCTAAAGGAGTTTCCGATTAGTTGTGGCAAGAAAGAGATCCCAACGGGACTAACAAATCCAAAGTTCGAGATGGCGCCTTTTTTAAATTTCTTCCATCCATAAGCAATTTGGTGATTAGAAATTCTTCTGTTTTTAGCAGCTTCTAAATCTTTTACACTTTCTCGAACTTCTGCAGAAGAAGGGATTAACACCGGACATTGGTTTTTTCCTTCTTCATGAGCGATGGGTTTGTAGTTTACAGGGAATCCAAAGAATCCTGCGAAACCAAGTGTTTCTATTTCACTGTCTAGTTGTTCTAAGTTTCTTCTGTACACTTCCGACCTAACATCTATACAAAAGATCATTTGAGCTTTTGGTGTTTTGGGAGATGCAAGCACTTTGGAAGTACTTAAGTTGCTCATCATTTCACGTTGTGCGGCAAAATCATAAGCTTCTTGTAGAATTAATTGATATTCTAATTTCTTTATGGCAAGTTGACTTTCTTCTTCTTTGTTGTGGAAGTTTCTATACCATTGAGACTTGATTTGGTCTGAGCTGTATGCCTGCATGAAGTAACTTTCCCATGCTAATAGTATGGCTAACAATTCTGCTAAATGTTCAGTTTCTGAAGCGTAGAGTTTATTGTTATAGTCAATTCCAGATACGTAAGATGACCAACCGATTATCTTTAAGAATAGGGTGTGGAAGTATTCTTCTAATTCGCTTCCATCAAGTTTAAGTTGACTGGCAAAACTCTCTATAAGTGTATTGTGGTCTTCTGGTAATGCTTTAACGAAAGATCTAAACTTCTCAAGTCCCATAATTTCATTCGAAAGGTCGTGAGATGCTTCTTCTTTCCAAGCCTGAAAAATATTGCTTTTCTTGTTGGTAGTTGACCATGTAGTGATGTAGTCATCAAAATAACTACTGGCCCAGTGTGTAATGTTTTCTATCACGTGTCTGGTCCAATCTTTTTTACTTATTTGACCAGCAACCCCCATTAAAGTGGTGTCTTTAGCGAGTAATATGTCACCTTGTTTTCCGTAGAATTCAAGTTCTTTTAAAAGTTCTTTTTGAGAGATATGTTCAAGACCTCTTGCTTCAAAAGCTTTATCTATATCCTCTTGTAGAATTACATTTGCTGCAATTTGTTTGAGGTAATAGCGAACCGGCATGGTCATTTTAATATTTCCACGACGCGCTAATTTACGCGCTGTTTCTCTAAAGCTTGTATCTGTAAACCCTAAGTAAGGATTAACGGCTACAAAGTTTTTCAGCGGCCAAGCTGGGGCAATACGCTTACAGCTTTTTTCTAAGGTGCTTTTTACTTTAGACTTTTCCATAATTCTTTCTTTTAATAAGGTGTTTAGCTTACTTTTTCATGGCTAAAGCGTTCAACGCCCTATTCATGATGTGATTGAAATAAAGTCCTTGTTTTAGATGTATTCTCAAGGTGCGGAAGGCACTTTTTTGAGAAATCATTGGCAAGTAAGAGATTACTAATATTGTGATGAAATATACTGCGAGTATGATGTAAGCGGTAACACTTAAACTTGTGTCAACCACTCTAACCGCTGGAATTTCTTTTCCTAAGTAGTGATGGAATACATCCTCTAAGAAGAAGAATAAATTGATGATTACTCCTGAGATCAGTAGGAGATAAACAACAGACCTTCCTTTGATGTCAGAGTCAATAGCATTGATTTGTAAGGTAATCATTCCGAAGAGTATCACTGTGCTCAACATCAACATCTGAAAGTTCATGCTTTCCGTTCCTCCCCATATTTCTGTACTTACTAAGTATACAGCGATTGCACCAATTACTGCCAAGATAATTTTCAGAAAACTTCCTTTACGTTGGTAGCGTAATGCGTTTTTGGTTTGGTAAGTATCTACTACACTTCCAGAGCTTAAGAAAGCATGTGCTTTGTAGAAAGAGTGAGACACTAAGTGTAAAAGGGCTGCAGAGTAAATACCTAATCCACAAGCCATCAAAGAGAAGCCCATGTGACCAATACTTGAGTAAGCTAAACTTGTTTTAACGGTGGGTTGCGTAGATGATATTACCGCTCCGTAAAGTGCGCTCAACGCCCCTATGATAAATAAGATGAGCCAAGCATATTGCGTTCCTTCCATTACATAAGAGAAACGAATGATAAGAAAGGGACCTGCATTAAGTAAACCTGCATGCAATAGTGCCGATACGGGTGTTGGTGTTTCCATTACATCCAATAACCAAGCGTGAAAAGGAACTTGAACTGATTTTAAACAAGCCGTCAATACCAGTAACAATCCTGCTCCCTCCAGGTAAGGATATTGTGAAAAATCACTTGTGTTTTGTAGTGCGCTGAAGATTTGTTGTATGTCTCCTGTATTAAAACTTACATATAGTAACAGGATTGCTCCTAACAAGGTAGCTTCGCTTGCTCGAGCGATTACGAATTTCTTCTTTGCTGCTAATCTAGACTTAGCACGTTGCGGGAAGAACATTAGTAGACGGTGAAGTCCAACTGCGGTTCCTATCCAAGCAAAAAAGAGCACGGCCAAGTTACCAGAGAGCACGAACAGTTGCACACTTGCTATTGTAAAGGCTAATCGTCCAAAGAACTGGGCATGTAAATCATGACCGTTTAAATAGTTTCTGCTGTAGCGGAACACCACCAAAGCAATTATGGCAATCATGGTGTACATGGTAACACTTAAGCTATCTAGGCGAAGTACCAACCCTACTTCGTTCCATGTAAAGTACTCGATTGAAGTAACGCCTTCAGTACTAATTTGAAAGATGGAAATTGCACTAGCGATTAAAGCTGTCCATACTGTAAATATACTGTAGTTGTATATTTTGTTCATGGATTTAAACGGCCCAACATTTAATGATGAAATGAGAAGCAGTAAGGTGGGTAGGAGGATTACTAAACTTAAAACTGTTGTGTGCATTTTTTAAATTTTCTACAAAGTTAGAGGCTTTGTACCATATAATTTTATTTATATTTATAATGAAATACATAAATATATTTTATGAATTATACAGTGAATCAGTTACGCATCTTCCTTAAGATCGTGGAAACCATGAGTGTTACGAGGGCTGCGGAGGAGTTGTTTATGACGCAACCGGCAGTATCTATACAACTTAAAAACTTTCAAGATCAGTTCGATATTCCCTTAACAGAGATAGTAGGGAGAAAACTATATGTTACAGAATTTGGGTACGAGGTGGCTAAAATTGCCAAGCGAATTTTTGTAGAGTTTGATGAGTTAAAGTATAAAACAAGAGAATATGAAGGGGTAATGAAAGGGAATTTGAAAATTGCCTCCGCTTCAACTGGGAAGTATGTTATTCCTTATTTCTTATCTGATTTTTTGACAAATTATCCGGGAGTAGATTTAATTCTTGATGTAACCAACAGGGCAAAGGTGGTAGAGGATCTTAAAACTAATAAAATGGATTTCGCGGTGGTTTCTGTTTTACCTGATGATGTTGAGGTAGAAGAAGAGATTTTGATGGAAAACAAATTGTTTTTGGTAGGTAACCCAGATAATTATAAACGAAAGGAAGCCCTCATTTTTCGAGAGGATGGATCGGCTACACGACAGGAAATGGAGGCCTTTTTTAAGCAAAAGTCAACCCAGCAAAGAAAGCGTATAGAGCTCACGAGTAATGAGGCAGTAAAACAAGCGGTTGTGGCTGGTTTAGGTCATTCACTTTTACCTTTAATAGGGATTAAAAATGAACTCCTTGATGGAGAACTTAAAATTATAGAGCGAAAAAACTTACCGGTAAAAACTGATTGGCGACTCATATGGTTGAAGAATAAAAAGATGTCACCCGTTTCTAAAGCCTTTTTAGAGTTTATTAAGGCAGAGAAGAATAGAATTATGGAGAAGCATTTTCAGTGGTATCAGGATTTTTAGAAGGTTGTGCCTATGTTATATCGATTTCTTATTATCAAACACATCTCATTCAATTCAAAAAGGAGAAAATTTGAAAAGAAGATCAGAGTTGCGACGATATGCAATCCATTAAAAATTTGCCATAGCTCGAGTAAGATCCTTATTTTTAGCCCAACTGTTATTGAAAAACTATGGATCAAAGTAGAGCGTTGAGTGTGTTAAAAATTTCGGGGTTCACCAATGAGGAGGATTTAAAACTCATATACCTGAAAGAAAAAGAGAGGATAGAACTGTCTATTGAACGCGCGGGAAACGTTGCCATGAAGCGAGTATACACTGATAAGTTGCAAGAACTTGAAGAAGCTTATGCGTGTTTATTGGAAAACAAAGCTACGAAAGTATCGCTTTCAGCTTCAGTACCTAAAGTAAAACTGAACAGAAAGCAATGGGTAATAATTTGTTCGTTGATAATTGTAGTTGGAAGTGTAATTTCGTACTTTGTGGTGCAAAACATTCAAACGAATAATTTGTTAGAACAGGGAATGATTCAGTTCAACGCAGAAAAGTTGAGCAGTAACCCTGAAGATTTTTCTAAGGCCAAAGAATACTTCGAAAAAGCTGAGCAAAGAGGCTCGCTTAAGGGAAAGTTCTACCATGGTTTGATGCTCTTCAAAATGGGAGATAGAGAGATTGGAATGATCAAGATGCAGACTGCCGATAAAGCAGGGTATCAAGACACTACTATTCATTTCAATACCTACCTGAACTTTAAACAGCGATTGGATGTGAAATAACTTTATTTACTACTACTATGTCTAAGAAGAAGAAAAAAATCAAGTCTGCTGCTGCTGGTATGGCGGTGGCTGGTGCTGCCGTAACAGGCGCTGTTTTAACTTCGGAGCAAGAAAAAGAAGACAGCTTAAATAATGTGAATATTAAAGAATCGAGAGATTCTGGTTCCATCAAAGAAGAGAATATTTCTACTACTGCTACACAGGATACTCAACTGGGCGACAAGTCCGAGGTTGAATCTTCGGCAAAAGTATCCGCAAGGCAATCTGCTGAAACGGAATCTGTTCAAAATGAAACAGCATCAAAACCAATAGAAAAAGAAGAAGAAATTATTGCTGATTTAGCGTTTTCTGTGAGAGAAAAATTAAATCAGTTAAGTCAAAGTATTCAAAATATATAGTTATGAGTAGTTCTACAGAAATTCAAGCGATTATTCAAGAAGCTTCGTCTTCATTAGATGTGTTGATTTCTAAATCTAATGAGATTTCAGGTACACAAGAAAATGTTCTCCAAATAAAAGACGAGGCTGAATCTGTTTTGGGAGAAATGAATACCTCTTTCCAAAGTTTACAGGAAAACGTAGAGGTGGCCAATACAGTTGTAGAAGATCTTAATACTAAAAATGAAGAGGTTACAACGGTTTATAATGAAGTAGTCGCTCAGCGTAGTGAAATTCAAACACGTCAAACTGAAATAGCTGAAACGCAGGAGTCGGTTAATGAGATGTATAATGAAATTGCCGGGATACAGGAACAGACGCAAGAAATGCTTGCTGAAATTACGCAAACTCATCAGGCAATTCAAGCAATGTTACAGGAGATACAACAGTACGAACAAAGTGCGGAAGAATCCTTTACCAATACCCAAGCTCATGAGCAAAATGCAGCACAAGCATTAGCGGAAACTCAAACCCATGAACAAGATGCTTTAACGGCATTGAATACAGCTCAACAACATGAGCAAGATGCATTAACAAGTTTGGGAACTACGCAAACGCATGAACAGGATGCTTCAACTTCTCTGGCGACCACTCAGCAGCATGAACAAGATGCGCAAACAGCTTTAGCGACAACTCAACAACACGAGCAGGATGCCTTAACAGCAATGAACAAGGCGCAGCAATATGAAAGTGATGCAGAGCAAGCTATGAACGAAGCCCAGGCTCACGAGCAATCGGCAGCAACATATAGAAATCAGGCCCAACAACATGAGCAAAATGCAGAACAGGCGTTGAGCAATACGCAGCAGGCAGAGCAACGAACAACGAGTTTAATGCATCAAGCAGAGGCCAATGCAAGAGCGGCTGAACAAGCTATGAATGATGCAGAAGTACATGAGCAAGCTGCAAGTCAGTCGAGCACTCAAGCAGAACAGCATGAGCAATCGGCGATGCAAGCAATGAGTCAGGCGCAACAACATGAGCAAAATGCTTCAAGTGCTGCGCAAGGTGCTGAGCAAGCTGAAAACCGTGCTGAAGGCGCTGCGTCGCAAGCTGAAAGGTTCCAAGAAAGCGCTTCAAATGCTGCAGAAATCGCAGAGAAAGCGGCGGATAGAGCAGAGGAAACTGCAGCTGAAGCAGAGAAATATAAAGGTGTTGCCGAACACGCAGCTGAAGAAGCGAAAGAAGCAGAAGATGCAGCGGAGCAATCTGCATTGAACGCCAAAGAAGCTGAAACAGAAGTTAGAGCCCGCATTGAGAAAGCAGAAGAACTGATAGGTGAGGCAGAGGATGCTGTACAAAGAACCTTGAAGCATGAGGAAGACGCTGCTGGTATATTAACGAATATGCAGGTGAATGAAAAAGCTGCAGCAGATACCGTTGGTCGTATTAACGAACATGCAGATAAAGCTGCAGAAGCGATAGAACGTGTAGATGAAATTGTAGAAACGGCAAATAAGGCGGCAAATGATGCACAACAGCATGAAGGTGATGCTAAGCAGAGCCTGAGTGACATGCTAGAAATAGAACAACAAGCTGCGGATTTATTGACAAACCTACAAGTCAATGAAAAAGCTGCCGCAGAAACGATAGAACTCATTAATGAAAACGCTGAAAAATCTGAAGATGCAACAACACGTTGCGAATCAGCACTCGAAACGGCAAATGGCCATTTAGAAGAATTGAGCGGACAGGTGGATGAAGGAACAAAAACTTTAGAATTAACCCTGAAACATGAGCAGGATGCCGCAGGGGTTTTGAACAATATGCAGGTGAATGAAAAGGCCGCAGCAGAGACGGTTGGACTTATAAACGAACATGCAGAGGAGGCTACCACGATTCTAAACAACGTTAAGGAATGTGAGTCAAGCTGTCTAGGAACGCAAACGAAGATTGAAGAATGCGAGCAGAATGCACAAACGAGTTTAGAAAAATGTTTGACCTCTGAACAAGACGCTGCAGGAGTGTTGACCAATATGCAAGTAAATGAACAGGCCGCAGCAGATACTGTAGGATCCATCAATGATTACGCAGGAGATGCGAAGAATCTTCTTGGCGATATGGAAGGAGTTTTAAGAGAGGCCGAAGGTGTGCTGCGTGACGCAGAAAGTAAAGAACAGGATGCAGAACGCGCTGCCGATAGAGCCGATAGAGCTGCCGATAGAGCAGAGGACTGCGCAAGTAGGGCTTGTTCTTCCAATAATTCTTCGGGAGGAGATGATCCTATTTGGTAAAATTATAGGCCAAGAGATTAAATACAATTTAAATGTTGAAAATAAGATGGAGTTTTTCATCTTTGCAACAAGTTTTTGTAGGAGGTAAATAACAGTTGTTATTCCTTAAAAATGAAGTAAGTGTATCTTTATTAGATACGTAAAGACCAATAAATAGAACTAGAAAGAATTAACATTAACTACGTACTACATTTCATTACAGTGAGATAGCTGTGGTAGGGTTAAGATTTCTGTATATTAAATCGATAGAATGACCAAAGAAGAGGCTCTAGAAAGATTAGAATTAGAAGCTAACGCTTCTCGAGCAGAGATAACAGCTCAGTATAATGAGTTTTACAACGAATTTCAAATCAGGATTACGAATGCACCTACGGAGCATCAAAAAAAGCTGTACCAAAAAAAGTTGGATGAGTTAGAAAAAGCGTACCAAATTTTGGGAGGA
>NZ_JBVCPV010000015.1:0-24943 GCF_057456495.1 Lishizhenia sp.
CACTGTGTTACACTTATGTGTAAGTAGCTTTCTTGATGACCTATATGCACCCCTTCAAAGTTGATGAAATTGAATTGTTTTAATTTTTTCAATGTTTTATTAATATCATTTTTTGAAAGTAAAATGATTTTCTTTCCCAGAACACTGTCCGGAAGTGAGTAAGCTATTAATCCCTCTTTTTTTACATAAACAACTTCTTTCTCTTTGTATAAATTGCTATGAAGTTTTATATGCTCCTGCAGTGCTTTTAAATAGAAGTTGTCGGTACCAATGTGCATACTGTCACTTTTGGTAATGCGTATGGTATCCTGCGCAGAAAGGTTCAAACACAAGAAGGAGAGAAGGAGTAAAGTAAAAGTTTTCATAAGTAGTATTTGTGGTTCTGTTGAATAACGTTTATCCTTTCCAAAGTTACAAGTACATAACGCTATCCGTGGACTAATATTTTCTAAAGGTATAATTTGGCCACCTCCCCAAGTGATCTTGGGGTCCGGCTATCCATTTTAGTCCCCAAAAGCTAGTTTAAGTCGCAATTTGCCCTACAATCACTTCCGCTGGTTGTAAGGGTAGAGCTTTGCTTACTAAAAAAAAACTAGCTATTGGGGAGCTGCCATTGCTATCCGTGGTGGAGTAATATTACATGTTTTTTTCAGCAGCTTAGGTCAATTGTATGTATTTGCTTTTATTTTAAACGAAGAAGTTCACCCTTTCGCTTTACAATGTTTTTATAATCCCATTGTATATCCTTGGCTTGTTGTAAACAATCAATGATAATCGCTTCGTCAATTTGTTGAACATGCGTGAAGGTAAGTTCTGCAGCTTTAAATTTTCCTTGTGCTATGAGGGGAGTATTTTCAAAACTTTGTCCGCTCCAAAATAAGAGACGAATTCCCATCTTTAATTTACTAATACCTACTATAGGGTTTTCATCTATAAACCATACTGGATGAGCATGCCAGATTTTACTTTCTGTGGCGGGTAAATGATTGTTGATTAACGCTGCAAGTTTCTCACAAATCTTTTTGTCTTGTACATTTTGCTCCCCTATATAATCGGCTATAGTCATGTTTAACTTTTTTACGAAAATAAGTACTTAGCAGCCGAGAAACAACCTAGGACGAATCAAACTAGTCATGAATTTATTGGGGGTAGATGAAGGTTAGAATGCAAGGTGTTATAATATGCCTTTTTTGAAGGCCACATTCAATTCTTTAAAGTCAAGCTTACCTTTTGCTTCTATCAAATATTGATAAATCACTACAGCTTTTTCCTGACGCTTAGTTTTACTTTTTATTTTATTTACTAAGTGTAGCAAGTTCCTTTGTTTTCCAGGGGTAAGCGCATGAAAATAATCATAGAAAACTGCGTCGTTTTCCCATAGTTCTTCCAATTCTTGAGGAACGGGCATTCCGTATTTAGAAGTGTCTTTTGTTAAGCTTACCTCAAGGGCTTGGTCTTCTTCTAAATTAAATTGCTTGCGAGTGTCTTTGTTGATGTTGATGAAAAAATCTCCCACACCATCCGGCATAAGCGCACAATGAATGTAGTCCATCTCATTAAAATAAAGTAAAACTCTTCGGTCATCTGTAAGAAATTCCTCCACATTTTCTTTTGCAAAAGGAAGAACAAAACTCCATAGTTTTCCGTCAAATTTTCGCAAATGCGTTGTAATCGTTTTCATGCTACTTTATTGGAATTCGTAGGCGCCAATGTCAGGAACTCCCGTTCTTGGGTTTTCTTCGATGTCTATTCCGTTACTGTGGGTGAAATCTGTACTTCCTGCATCAATAAGTGGACTACCTGCCGTTAAATGAAAATCTTTTTCACTTTGGTTCTCAAAACCTAAAAACCTATTCCAAAGGATGTTACTAATACGCGAGTCATCTGTAATTTCATCTTTCGCTTTTAGGGCACAATAGTCAAATTCAAAATTGAAATTAATTGAATTGTTATCGTCGTTAATTGTATCAAACCCAAAGGAGTTGTCGCCTGTGGCATCTAAAATACAATTGTAAAATTTCCCTTCGTTAACACCATTGTAATAAGTAGTCTGAGCATCAACATCCGTGTAATGATTTCTTAAGGCAAAAGCTACACTGGCATTTCCGCCGTAGGATAAGAAATTACTTTGTTTAAAATAATAATCTCCACCTACAAGAGAAAAATAGGCATATGTACCGTTGCTGTGAATAGATACATTTTCACCGTAAACAGTTCCGTTTAGAAAATTAAAAAGTCCATAACTTGCATGATTGTATAGTTCTGTATTGTACAATTTAACAGTGTAATCTGTATTAGATGGGTGCGTTTCAAAGATGTGTATACCTGACGTACCATTTTTGATGATAGCGTGGTTGATTGTGGAGGTTTTGGCGTGGTCAAAATAAATACCATAGTATTGTCCAGCAACGTCATCGTAAAAATCCTCTAATCTATCTCCTTGAAAAGTTACGGGATCATCCACTGTTCCATTGATGTTTAATGCACTTTCACTCACGTAAAAAATGGCGTTTTTATGCATGTAGAAATCCGTTCCAGCTGGGATGGTTAAATCTTGTCCATCGACCACACGTACCGAGGAGTATACAACATGTGGTTTGTCGTTGGGTAAAACACCCGAAATAGTGTCTCTATTGTAGAAATAAGCATCTTGTCCCCAAGCAGCCAAAAGAACATAGCTGTAATTCCCGTTTACAGAGAACCGTATTGAGTCTTCAATAATTAAAGGTGTTGTACCGTTGTTAGGGTCCAGCGTCACTTCTACAAAGGTGTAAATACTGTCTTTGGCAGGAATAGTAATATCTGTGTGTACATCTCCACTAATACCATCAACGTTAATTCTAAAGTTAGAATTTGCCTCTCCCATTAAGGCTATTTCATCCACCTTCACTGGGCGATTTGAGGTATTGTGTATCCTGAAGTTTAGAGTGGTAGACCCCACCGTTGTAAAAATGGTGTCGAAAAGCAATGTATCTGTAGTAAAACTTATTCCATCCGTACTTAAAATGTCTTTTTTCTTACAACTTGTAAGCAAAACAACATTCGTAAAAAGAAATGCAAGAATGATATATATGTAATGTCTCAAAAGATTATTTTTAATGCGTAAACGTTGCGGAAGCTAAAATATTTCAAATATTGTAACTGACCGCAATTGAAACTCTAAAATCTAAGAAATGAAGAAATTATTAGTATTGAGCATGGTGCTTATTAGCTCATTAACATTTGCACAGTTCCAAGAAGGATTAAGTGTAAAACCATCAGCAAGAAAAACGGAAAGTTCTACTTTTGGTTTAGGAAAAATTGAGGTAGACTACGGTTCTCCAAAGAAAAAGGGGAGAAAGTTATTCGGAGAATTAGTTCCTTATGGTAAAATTTGGCGTGTAGGAGCTAATAAAGCTACTAGTCTTGAAATGAATACAAGCTTTTACGTAGGAGAACAAAAAATAAGTGCAGGAAAATATGCTTTGTTTTTAATCCCAGAAGAATCAGGTGATTGGAAATTGATTTTAAACAAAAATGCTGAACAATGGGGTGCATACGGTTACGATAAAGAATTGAATGTTTTAGAAACAACTGTAAAGGCAGAGTCTGTTAAAGAAGAGGTAGAAGCCTTGGATATTCGTTTCCACGAATTGGTAGATGGAAAAGGTCGATTACAAATTGTTTGGGGAAAAACGCAAGTGAACCTTGATATGTCTGTGAAATTAACAGAGCAATTTGACGCTAAATTTGCAGACATCATGAATGCAACTCCAGAAGCGGATAAGTGGGCTGCATATGCTCAATCTGCAGAATTTTTATTGAACCAAGAATACAAATTAGCTGAAGCTTTAGAATATGCAATTACGAGTGCTAATTTGATGGAAGCATTAAGTGATGAAGCAAAAGCAAAATTGGGTTACTACAGAGGTTACGTAAACTTTACTTTAGCACGTGCTTACGCAGCAAATGGCGATAAGGAAAATGCGAAAAAGATGATCATGAAGGTTCAGGAAGATAACGGTGAAGGTACTTACTACGGTTATGAAAGAAATGTACCTGTAGTGGATGCTTTGTTGAAAGAAGTTGAATAATAAGCAATGAATTTTTTAAGGAAAGGCTGCCTCTTAGGGTAGCCTTTTTTTGTAGGTACAAGAAATAAAAAAAGACCATCCGAAGATGGTCCTTTTCATATATAATAGAATTCGTTTTACTTCCCGTTCAATTCCATTGCTCTCAATGTATTCATCATTAATGAAGCAATAGTCATTGGCCCAACACCACCTGGTACTGGAGTAATGAAAGAACATTTTTCAGCTACATTATCGTAATCTACATCACCTCTTAATCTAAATCCAGATTTTTTAGAAGCATCAGGAACACGCGTTGTACCTACGACGATAACTACAGCTCCTTCTTTAACCATGTTCTCTTTAATGAATAATGGTTTTCCAATAGCAGCAATCAAGATGTCGGCACTTGCACATAACTCCTCTAAGTTTTGTGTTCTAGAGTGTGCTAAGGTAACTGTACAGTTTCCTGGGTTTGTATTTCTCCCTAACATGATACTTACCGGCATACCAACGATGTGACTTCTACCTACAACCACACAGTTTTTACCAGAAGTTTCAATGTTGTATCTTCTCAATAATTCAATGATTCCTGCTGGAGTAGCTGGTAAGAATCCTGGTAAATCCAATACCATGTTCCCTAAATTCTCTGGGTGGAAACCATCAACGTCTTTCTTTGGATCTATCGCCAAAGTAATTTTCTTTTCGTCGATGTGTGCTGGTAAAGGCAATTGAACGATAAAACCGTCAATTTCGTTGTCTAAATTTAACTCGTTTACCTTGTTCAACAACTCTTCTTCAGTAATGCTATCTTCAAAACGAATCAACGTGCTTTCAAAACCAATTTCTTCACATGCTTTAACTTTAGCACCAACGTAAGTCATAGACCCACCATCGTTCCCAACTAAAACTGCTGCTAAGTGAGGGATTTTCTTGCCAGCTGCCTTGCGAGATGCAACTGCTTCGGCCAATTCTTTTCTGATTTCTAACGCTGTTTCTTTTCCGTTTATGATCTGCATTCCATTATTTTTTTGCAAAGATAAACGCTTTTTTTTACCTGAACATAGATATTAGGTTAGATTACCACAGTTTTGAAATATCTTCCAAAGAAAGAGAGAAGAAAGCTTGTCTTAAATACAACCTAAAGCTTTTAAATTGAAGGTTGAAGTAAGTTAACATCAGCCTTTTTTCTAAATTTGGAGCTGTTCTATGGAAGAAAAATTAATCCACAAAATTCAAAGGTCAGACCGACCCTTTTTAATTGCAGGGCCGTGTAGCGCAGAGTCTGCTGAGCAAATGCAAAATGTTGCCAGAGATATTGCAGAAAATACCCATGCACAAGTATTGAGAGCAGGTATATGGAAACCACGAACCCGTCCGGATAGTTTCGAAGGAGTAGGACAAATAGGTTTACCTTGGTTAGTAGAAGCTGCAAAAAGAAATGGTTTGTTGTCTACAACAGAGATGGCCAATGCCAAGCACGTAGAGAAAATATTAGAAGCAGGGGTAGATATTGCTTGGATAGGAGCAAGAACTACTGTAAACCCTTTTGCTGTGCAAGAAATCGCTGATGCTCTTAAAGGTTCAGGTATTCCAGTTATGGTTAAAAACCCAATTAATCCTGATTTGAATTTATGGATAGGTGCTTTTGAACGCCTGGAGAAAGCAGGACTAACGGATTTGGCAGGTATTCATAGAGGTTTTTCTGTATACAACAATCCGCGTTATAGAAATCAACCCAATTGGGAGATTCCCATTGCATTGAAAGAAGAAAGACCGGATATACCTATAATATGTGATCCGAGTCATATATCTGGCAAAAGAGAAAATTTGTTGCCTATCGCACAAAAGGCAATGGACTTGAACTTTGAGGGATTAATTATAGAAACACATCCCAACCCAGAAAAAGCTTGGTCGGATGCTAGACAACAAGTTACGCCAATCGCTTTGCGAGAAATGTTGAGTCAATTAACCCTAAGAAGAGAATTGATTTCAGAAGATGCACAAAACAAAATGCTTTTAATGCGTGATAAAATAAGTGGTTTGGATGATAAAATATTTGAACTGCTTACGGCTCGTATGCTCATTTCTGAAGAAATCGGCGTATTTAAAAGGGATAACGATATTACGATCTTACAACAAGAGCATTGGAAAAAGATGATCGCTTCTCGTTTGCACAAGGCAACAGATCTTAATTTAAGTGAAGCCTTTGTGCGAGAGTTTATGGATGCTCTTCACCAAGAATCAATACGTCATCAAACCAAAGTGATGAACCCTAATTTGGGAGAGTAAAACAAAATTTTCACCATAAAAAAGACCGACTTGAGTAAAGTCGGTCTTTTTATATATCAGCTTTTTCTTAGTTCTGAGCTTCTGGACTACCAAATACTTTTTTCAAAATATCCGTAACACGTGCTGCAGGGTCTTGTCTAATGTTATTCTCTTCTTTTTCAACCATAATGAATAAACCATCTATGGCCTTTTCGGTAACGTAAGCATTTAAATCTGTTGTAATTTGCTCGCCTCCCGTAAATTTCATGATTTGATTGTACTTCGTTGCAACAGGTTCCCAGTACTGGGTTAATTGAACTTCTTCTATTGAGTTCTGTACCTTCGGAGAGAAAGCTTCTACCAACTGGTCTGTAGTGTTTTTTCTTAAGAAGTTGGTTGCAGCACCTTCACCTCCTTTTAAAATTGCAAAACCATCTTCTATGCTCATGTTTTTAATAGCATTGATGAAAATTGGCTTTGCTTCCGCACTTGCATCTTCTGCTGCACGGTTAAGTGTTTCAACAATCTTGTTTACTTGTGCATCTAATCCTAAATCAATAGCTTTTTCTTTCATTGCTAAAGCACTCTCTGGCCATGGCAATTTAATTTCAGCATTTCCTAAAAAACCATCTGTAACTGAAGTAAGGTTTACGGAATTTGAAATTCCTACGGTCAAAGCTTCTTTTAATCCAGAAATAACTTCTGCATTTGTGAGTTTAGTTGTTGCTCCATTTTCAGAAACTTCCAGTGCAGTTTGAGCTGCCTGTTCTAGAACATCACAGCTACTTAATCCTAGCGTTAATGATAATAAGGCAACTTTTGCAATATTTTTTTTCATATAAATAGGTTTTTGTCAAACATACGAAATATTTTTAGGGTCAATTCAAAAAAGATACCATAGATGCGAGCAGAAATAATTACGATAGGAGATGAAATATTAATTGGTCAAACCGTGGATACAAATTCAGCCTGGATGGGGCAGTTATTGAGTACTAACGGTATTTCAATTTTTAGAAGTACTTCTATCTCTGATACAAAAGATGAAATTATTGCTGCTGTTGATGCTGCCATGCAGCGCAGTGAATTGGTTTTGATGACGGGGGGACTTGGACCTACCAAGGATGATATCACGAAACATACGTTGTGTGAATATTTTGAAACTTCTTTAAAGATTAACCAGGAGGTATTGGAAGGGATAGAAGCCTTTTTTGCGAAACGTAACCGCCCTATGTTAGACGTTAACGTGCAACAAGCGGCTATGCCAGAAGCATGTACAGTTTTGCCCAATAAGCACGGAACGGCCTCAGGAATGTGGTTTGAAAAATACAATAGTATACTGGTCTCTATGCCCGGAGTTCCTTATGAAATGAAAGGGTTGATGACAGAGGAAGTGATGCCTCGTTTGCGAGAGAAGTTAAATATTTCTGCCATTTATCATAGAACTTTAATGACGCAGGGAATTGGAGAGTCTTTCTTAGCAGAACAAATAGAAGATTGGGAGGATAAAGTAAGAGCGGAAGGATTTGGGTTGGCATATCTACCGAGTTTGAGTACGGTAAAATTGAGGTTAACTTCTCCAAAAGGGGTAGAGGATGCACCACGTATTGAGGAATTATTTAAGGAGATAGAGGAGCGTTTACCCGTTCATGTATTTGGAAGAGATGACATTTTATTAGAAGAGGCTGTTGGGAATTTATTACAAAATAAAGGATTAACAGTAGGAGCTGTTGAAAGTTGTACAGGGGGAGCTTTGAGCGCTAAGTTTGTTTCCATTGCAGGATCTTCTGCCTATTATTTAGGAAGTTTGGTTACCTACACGGATGCTTTAAAACAAAAAATGGTGGGTGTTCAAAAAGAAACCTTAGCCGAACATGGTGCCGTAAGCGAACAAACGGTTATTGAAATGGCAGAAGGGGGAAGAAAGGTTTTGGAAACGGATTACGCCATAGCTATTTCTGGTATTGCTGGGCCTGACGGTGGAAGCGAGGAGAAGCCCGTAGGTACAGTTTGGATGGCTATTGCTAGTGCTTATGGAACTCAAACAAGATGTTTACACTTGGGAAGTAACCGTAGCCGCAATATTCAGATTACTGTGCAACATGCTCTAAATACTTTACGTGTAAAAGTCTTAGCAGAACACCCCGAATAAGAAGGATAAGATTACTTTTGTGGAAATCAACGATGAATTGTTAAGTAAAAAGGACAATTATTTCGGGCAAAAAGGTTTTTATCTAAAAAAGATGTATTATCTTTGCGCCACAAGAAAAAAAATGGTGGAGGAATTGTGATGTTTAGGAAATTATCACTTTCTTTGCACCCGCTTTTAGAATTAGAAAAACAACGATAGTTATGTCACGAGTTTGTCAGTTAACGGGAAAAAAAGTAATGGTGGGTAATAATGTATCTCACTCTAAACGTAGAACAAAACGTAAATTTTACCCGAATTTAATAACGAAGAAATTTTATCTTCAGGATGAAGATAAATACATTACACTTCGTATTAGTACTTCTGCATTAAGAAATATTAATAAGAAAGGAATTTCTGCTTGTATCAAAGAAGCAAGAGAAAAAGGATTTTTAAAGTAGAACCATTCCCGTTGAGAAACGGCTATAAAGATTATAAAGATGGCAAAAAAAGGAAATAGAGTTCAAGTGATTCTTGAGTGTACAGAGCATAAAGATTCTGGAATGCCAGGAACTTCACGTTACATCTCAACTAAGAATAGAAAAAATACTCCGGAGAGATTAGAGATAAAGAAATTTAACCCTATCTTGAAGAAGTACACAATTCATAAAGAAATTAAATAATTGAACCATGGCAAAGAAAACAGTAGCATCTCTTCAAACTGGTGGTGGTAAAGAGCACACTAAAGTGATTAAAATGGTGAAGACTGAAAAAGGTTCTTACACATTTAAAGAGGAAGTTGTACACAACGATAGAATTAAAGATTGGTTCGCTAAGAACTAATGTTTAGACAAGCTCGAAAATAGTATAAGCTTTTCATCATTGTGATGGAAAGCTTTTTGTAATTTTATACCTATGGCACTATTCGGATTATTCTCGAAAGAGAAAAAGAAAAAGTTAGACGAAGGTCTCGAAAAAAGTAAAACTTCCTTTCTTTCTAAACTAACGCGTACTGTAGTTGGTAAATCTAAAGTTGATGCAGATGTATTGGATGATTTAGAAGAGGTTCTAATTTCATCTGATGTGGGAGTGAATACTACGCTTAAGATTATTGAGCGTATAGAAGAGCGTGTCGCGAAGGATAAATATGTAAGTACAGATGAGCTAAATGGTATCTTAAAGGCAGAAATTGCTTCTTTGTTGAAAGAAAATACAACAGGAGTAACAGATAACTTTGAGTTTCCTCAACATCCAGATAATGCCCCTCACGTAATTATGGTGGTGGGTGTAAATGGTGTTGGAAAAACGACTACCATTGGAAAGTTGGCGAACCAATTTAAAAACCAAGGTAAAAAGGTTGTTTTAGGTGCGGCAGATACATTTAGAGCCGCGGCCGTTGATCAATTGATCATTTGGTCGGAAAGAGTAGGTGTGCCTATTGTACAACAAGGAATGAACGCAGATCCAGCATCTGTAGCTTTTGATACCTTACAATCTGCAAAAGCACAAGGTGCTGATGTAGCGATAATTGATACAGCAGGTCGTTTGCATAATAAAGTGAACTTGATGAATGAGTTATCTAAAATCAAACGCGTGATGGACAAGGTAATTCCTGGAGCTCCGCACGAAATATTGTTGGTTTTAGATGGTTCAACAGGTCAGAATGCCTACGAACAAGCGAAGCAATTTGCTTTAGCAACGGATATCAATGCCTTGGCCGTTACCAAATTAGATGGTACAGCAAAAGGTGGTGTGGTAATCGGAATTTCAGATCAAATGCAAATTCCTGTAAAATACATTGGTGTAGGTGAGGGGATAGACGATTTACAAGTCTTCAACAAACAAGCCTTTGTAGATTCTTTCTTTGGAGAGTAAAATGAAAGTAGCCGTAATAGGTGGTGGAGCCGCTGGTTTTTTCTCAGCATTGAGTGCGAAAAAGCACCATCCAGAAGCGGAGGTAGTACTCTTTGAAAAATCTAAGAAATTTTTAGCAAAAGTTAAGATATCTGGTGGGGGACGTTGTAACGTAACCCACCATTGTTTTGATAATAAAAAATTAGCCGAGCATTATCCGCGCGGTAAAAATCAACTAAAAAAAGCCTTTTCGCAATTCGCCGTTCAAGATACCTTGGATTGGTTTGGAGCAAGAGGTGTGGAAACTTACACCTTACCAGATAACTGTATATTTCCAAAATCAGATTCTTCGCAAACTATCATAGATACTTTTATGAATGAAGCCCTACAGTTGGGCGTCGTTTTAAAAACATCATGCAGTGTTCGTAAAATTACGCCGCAAGAGGAGGGTACTTTTGTATTGTCTTTAGACGAAGAAGAGGTAAGTTTTGATAAAGTAATTATTACCACTGGAGGTTCTCCAAAAATGAGTGGTTTAAAATGGTTGCAAGACCTCGGTTTACAAATAGAAACACCCGTTCCTTCATTGTTTACGTTTAATATGCCCAATAACCCGATTCGAGAATTGATGGGATGTGTTGTGGAAGAAACAATCGTAAAAGTAGAAGGGACAAAGTTGGTAGGCGATGGACCATTATTGGTGACCCATTGGGGGAAGAGTGGACCGGCGGTTCTTAAACTTTCGGCATGGGGAGCGAGGATTTTAGCGGATAAAAACTACCAATTTGCCATACTTGTAAACTGGCTCAATAACCCGAGTGAAGAAGAAGTTAGAGGTCAGATTAAAAAAGCCATACAGGAAGCAGGAAACAAACGACTTAATAAATTCAATCCTTTCCCTATTACCAATAGAATTTGGAATTTCTTATGTGAAAAAATTGGTTTTTCAGAGGAAACGAAATGGGTTGACTTATCTAAGAAGTCTGTAAACCGACTCTTTACGGTACTTACCCAGGATAGATACGAGGTGAGCGGAAAAACTACCTTTAAAGAGGAGTTTGTTACCTGTGGAGGTGTATCACTTTCTGAAGTGAATTTCAAAACCATGGCAACCAAGAAATATCCTAATTTATATTTTGCAGGTGAAGTGCTGGATATAGATGGAATCACAGGAGGGTTTAATTTTCAGGCAGCTTGGACAACAGGTTTCATTGCGGGTAAATTGAACTAGAATATTCTTTCCTTCTTTGCGTAACAATTGTTACATTAGGCTTAGGGTTAGAATTTTATTTTCGCCCTTCAAATTGTTTACATGGAAGATTTATTAGAGTTAAACTACGGTTATTTATTCGAAGAAGAATTAATCAATGAAATCAAGGCTTTAGGAGCTGTGAAGCACGTTCAGCAAGGCGAAAGGCTTATAGATTTCGGTGATCATATCAAGTTCATGCCGCTTTTATTAAAGGGGGCAATTAAAATCTCACGTCAAGACGACAATGGCGATGAGCTTTTGCTGTATTTTATTGAAAAAGGGGATACTTGTGCCATGACCATGACATGTTGTTTGGGACAAAAGAAAAGTGAAATCAGAGCTACAGCAGAAACTGAAGTGGAGTTGATCATGATTCCTGTTGAAAAAATGAACGAATGGGTGGTAACTTATAAATCTTGGAGAAACTTTGTGTTTGAAAGTTACAATTCTCGTTTAACTGAAATGTTGGAGGCTATAGATAGTTTGGCTTTCTTAAATATGCCAGAGCGTGTAGAGAAATACTTGCGAGATAAGGTAATGATCAATAAAGACACAGAACTGAATGTTACTCATCAGGAAATCGCTTATGACCTTAATAGTTCTCGCGTGGTTATTTCTAGAATCTTGAAAAAGCTCGAAAAGGAAGGTAAAATAGAGCTCTTGAGAAATAAAATTAAAGTTTTGGAGTTTTAGGTGTAACAAATTACGCTTCAAACTGTCTTAACAAGTATGAAATTACTTAGTGCCTTAATCCTAACATCTCTCGTATTGTTTTCTTGTAAAAAGGAAGTGAAGGAGATGGTCGATGAAAATAAAGAAAATTCAACCAAAGACTATTTAATAACTACCGAAGGTTCTTACTGGGTATATGATAATTATACCGTAGACGGGAATGGTATTGAAACTTCTGAAAACAAAACAGACACCATTAAATGTTTGGGTACTGAGATGATAGAGGGGAAAGAGTACGCTGTGTTCTATCAAAGTTTTAACCCTTATTTTCATTTGTATTTAAGGGATTCAAACGGCTATGTAATTGATCAGCACGGTAAGGTGAATTTTTCGTTAGAGAAAAGAGGTGAGGTTTACAGTGCTCAAGAGGTTTCTGGTTTGATAAATGAGGAGGTGAGAGTGGTGAGTGTAGACCAAGATTTGAGTACGCAAGCAGGAGCCTTTGAAACGGTACATGTGGAAGCTAAATACACTTATTTGGATGGAAGTTCCTTTAATGGTTGCAGTAATCAAGAGCTAGCTTTAAATACCTATTATACCAAAGGAGTTGGCAAGGTTTGGATGGAGTATGGATATATTGTTGAACTAGAAAATTCATGTACTTACCACATTCGCAAATTAAAGACTTATTCAATAGCGCAGTAAATCAGTAGATTAGATTAAAAGAATAAAGCACCCGTAGCGGTGCTTTTTTTTTGCATTAACTTGTGTAACAATAGTAACTGTAGAAGGAAGATTGTGGCTCTACCTTTGTGCTCAAATAAAATTTTACACATGGAGTTAATGGAAATTTTCGGCTTTGTTGGAGCCTTGTTAATAGGATTAGTATTAGGATTAATCGGTGGTGGAGGATCCATCTTGACAGTGCCTATTTTGGTGTATGTCTTAGAGGAAGATCCGGTAAGAGCTACGGCTTATTCTTTATTTATTGTTGGTCTATCTGCCTTGGTGGGAGCTGTTAGAAATGCTCAAAAAGGAATGGTAGACTTTAGAACAGGAATAGTATTCGCTATCCCAGCATTGCTAGCGGTATTCTTAACAAGAAAATTTTTAATACCGGCAATTCCAGAACATTTGTTTACGGTAGGAGGGTTTGAGATTACAAAGAACATAGCTATAATGGTATTCTTTGCCATTATCATGTTGGCTGCGGCTATTGCTATGATTAAAGGAAGAAAGGAAAGTGCTGAAGAAACAGAAGTGAAGTATAACTACCCTATGATATTGTTAGAAGGATCAGTTGTGGGAGTTGTAACTGGAATTGTAGGAGCTGGAGGAGGTTTCTTAATTATTCCAGCCTTAGTGTTGCTGGCAAAATTACCCATGAAAAAAGCAGTGGCTACTTCGCTGATGATTATCGCCGTAAAATCTCTCATTGGATTCTTGGGAGATTTGGGGAATCAGGAAATCGATTGGACCTTCCTTGGTTCATTTTCAGCCTTAGCGGTAGTCGGAATTTTTCTAGGAATTTATTTGAATAAGTTCATAGATGGCGCTAAATTGAAGAAGGCTTTCGGATGGTTTGTATTGGTAATGGGAATCTATATTATCTTGAAAGAAACAGTGTTTGCTGTGTAACAAAAGTGGCTGTAGCAGAGAGGCCTATATCGTATCTTTGTTGTAAGAAAAAAGAAATAAAAAATAAATTTTAAAAAATAAAAAAATGGAAATTAAGCAGATTTATACAGGGTGTTTAGCACAAGGTGCATACTACATTGAAAGCAAAGGAGAAGTAGCAATTATTGACCCTTTAAGAGAGGTGCAAGACTACATCGATGAGGCAGCTAAAAATGACGCTAAAATCAAGTATATTTTTGAAACGCATTTTCACGCAGATTTCGTAAGTGGTCACGTTACTTTATCAGAAAAAACGGGAGCACCTATTATCTACGGACCAAATGCAAATCCAAAATTCGATTGTATCATAGCTGAAGATGAGCAAATCTTTGAATTGGGTGATGTGAAAATTAAAGTGTTGCACACACCAGGTCACACGATGGAGTCGGTAAGTTACTTATTGATAGACGAAAATGGAAAAGACCACGCTTTGTTTAGTGGAGATACATTGTTCTTAGGAGATGTGGGTAGACCAGATTTGGCGCAGAAAGCAGCTTCTATGACGCAAGAAGAATTAGCAGGTACTTTATTCGACAGCTTACGTACTAAAATCATGACGTTGGCAGACGATGTAATCGTGTACCCAGGTCACGGAGCTGGATCAGCTTGTGGTAAGAACATGAGTAAAGAAACGGTGGGTTCAATTGGTGAGCAAAAAGAAACGAATTACGCGTTAAGAGCAGATATGACCAAAGAGGAATTCATCAAAGAAGTTACAGATGGATTGGCAACTCCTCCTGCATATTTCCCATTGAACGTTCAAATGAATAAAGAGGGATACCAAGATGTTGAAGAGGTTATTAATAGAGGTAAAACTGCTATTAAGGTTGAGGACTTAGAAGATATCGTTGAAACAACAGGAGCTTTAGTGTTGGATGTTAGACATCAGAACGAATTTGGTAAAGCACACATCCCAAAATCTATCTTTATAGGAATTGATGGTGGATTTGCACCATGGGTTGGAGCTTTAATCAAAGATGTGAAACAGCCTATCGTGTTGGTTGTAGATCCAGAAAGACTAGAAGAAACTATTACAAGGTTATCTCGTGTAGGATTTGATAACATTCTAGGTTTTGTTGACGGTGGTGTTGAAGCATGGTCTGCGGCAGGTTTTGCAACAGATAGTGTGGAAGGGATTAGCGCTCAAACTTTTGATGAGATCCTTAAACAAGGAGATGTGAAGGTGAAAGACGTGAGAAAGAATTCTGAGTATTTATCGGAGCACGTTTTAGACGCGGAGAATACGCCATTGGATAATTTAAATGATTACTTGGCAGAGTACGGAGAAGGTACACATTACATTCACTGTGCTGGAGGATACCGTTCTATGATTGCGGCTTCTATCTTGAAAGCTAGAGGGATTCATAATATAGTTGATGTTCAAGGAGGTTTTGCAGCGATTAAAGATGCAGGAGTAGACGTTTCTGATTACGTTTGTCCATCAACATTATAAAAATTGAAGCATGTTGACTTTACCCCCGATTTATATTAAAGTGGTTAAAATATATCGAGATAAGTTTCAAAATAGGGGGTGAAGTGGCAGCTTTTTAAGAATATTGCTTAGTTGAAACACGGTAGGAATAGGGCGACGAAAGAAGCTCTTTTACTGCCGATGTTTAACAAGCAAGAGATTAAAAACTATAGCGGAAGACCCGCCAGCGATCCAAGTTTCTTGGGAAGGTGGATTTTCCAAAAAAAAGAAATAAAGAATGAAAAATTTAAGTGTAAACGAATGGAAAGAAGCAGCTGCTAAAGATGAGCAAGCTGTGATTATAGATGTTAGATCTCCAGGAGAATGTATGGAGGGAATTGTTGAAGGTGCTATTCAAATGAATATCATGGATTCTGCAGCATTTATACAAGGCTTAGATAGTTTAGATAAAAGTAAGAATTACTACGTGTACTGTAGATCTGGTAACCGTTCTGGACAAGCATGTATGTTGATGGAAACGAAAGGATTGAATGCTATTAATATGGCGGGTGGAATGATGGCTTGGCCATACGAAACAGTAATGCCTTAGGTATGAATCAATATCTAAAAAAGATCAAAGAAAACTGGAAGTTGTGGTTAATGGCTTCGCTAACTTTGGGCTTGGCACCCTTTTCTCCAGAACCCCACCTTTGGGGAAAGTTGAAATGGATAGCCGGTGGCGCAGTAGGTATGGGGCCTCAGGATTGGTTTGACGCATTTATGCATGGAACACCCTGGTTGTTATTACTGCTTTCTGGGATCTTATGGTTGAAAAAAGATTGATTATTTTAACGTGTGTTTAGTGAAGGATGTCTTAGGGCATCCTTTTTTTGTGTCTTGCAATTTAGTTGACAATAATCACTGAAAAAACCAACTTTTATCATTGGGTGTGACTTTGGTTACTGATAGAAGAATTTGACCTCGGTATTTTTGCATCATCAAAAAAAAATGTTGTTATGAGTTGGATTTATGAGCCTTGGCCGTGGTATGTGGCCGGACCCATGATTACTGGGGTTATGTTGTTATTAATTTATGCAGGAAAGTCGTTTGGAGTGTCTGCCAATCTAAGATCTATGTGTTCTATTGCAGGAGCAGGTCGTTGGGTAGACTTTTTCAATTTCGATTGGAAAAAGCAAAGTTGGAACTTGTTGTTTATTGTAGGGGGAGCCATTGGAGGTTTCATTGCAGTAAACTATTTAACGCCACAAGAAAGTGTTGCCATTAGTGAGTCAACACAAAGTGCATTACAAGAATTAGGTGTAGAGAATCCAGGAGGTACTTTTTTACCGAAAGAGATTTTTGGAGCTGAGGCCTTGAGTAGTGTAGAAGGATGGATTTTCTTAATCATAGGAGGTTTGTTGATTGGTTTTGGAACGCGCTACGCTGGAGGATGTACTTCGGGTCACGCCATTTCCGGATTGAGTAATTTACAGCTTCCTTCTTTAATTGCAGTGGTTGGATTCTTTATAGGAGGATTAATCATGACGCACTTGATTTTACCTTTTATACTGTAAGTAATGAGAGGATTAGTTTTTATAATAGTTTGTACTTTGAGTGCAAGTGTTTGGGCTTCCGAACATGATACCACCAAAGTAGAACACAATATATTAGAAGCTTTCCACCATGGGCATTTAAAAGGTCAGATCAGAGATTATAGCATGATGACAGTAAATGCAGGAATAGCAGGAGATTTCTTTACACAAGCAATTGGAGCTTCTTTGCATTACGAAACAGCTGAGTTTTATGGTTTCTCTATGGGACTAAAAGGGATGTTTATTCACCGTGTGTTTTCTAATGATCTTGCAGGTGCCAGATTTGAACGTCAGTTATACGATTTAGAAAATCCGACAAATTATAATGAGTTGGATAGGTTAGAGGAGTTGTATTTTAATTATCACTACAAGTTTTGGAACTTGAGGTTTGGGAAAATGGAGGTGAAATCTCCCATTGTTAATAAGCACGATGGAAGAATGAAACCGAAAATGTTTTCGGGGGTGTCTTCTTCTTTTAAAGTGAAGAAAAAGAATACTTTTCACATCTATCATATTTCCAAAGCTACTCCAAGATCTACGGTAGAGTGGTTTAATTTACACGAAGCTATAGGAATCTATAATAATGGATTTGATGAACATGGAAATAAAATGCACTATCACGGGCATTTAGATACCAAGTTTTTAACCATTGCTGGCTACGAAGGTAAGTTTGATAAGGGTACACAGCTAAAGTTTTGGGATTACTATTTTGATAATTTGATGAATACTGCGCAAGTAGAGGTGAGTCAGGCTTTTGCCAAAGACTATAAAGCAAAATTCTTATATGTAAACCAGTTTAGTACACAAACAAGAGAGAATACTTATAATGAAGAGTATTTTAAAAGTGGTGAGCTAACACATGTGTTCTCGGCCTTGGTAGGTAGGGAGTTTAAAGAATTTGAGTTAGACCTCATGGCCAGTTACATTCCAAAAGGCGGACAGTATATCTTTCCGAGAGAATTGGGAGTAGATCCTTTTTATACAAGTATAACTAGGAATTGGTTAGAAGGATTGTCTGATGCCTCAGCAGTTGGGTTGACCTTGAAAAAGGAATTGTGTAATTGGGATATGAAAATGTCTTACGTCCACTTGGAGAGTAAAAACGATTACGATCACAACCGATACATGGAGTTATCAAACGATCAGGTAAATATTGACATTACGCGTCATTTCCATCACGCTTTGGAGGGCTTGGATGTACGTTTTTTATACGTGATGAAGCATACAGGAGGTAATATTCCTGATTATGCAAATGTGGTGAACAGAACAAATTATCACCATTTAAATTTAATAATGAATTTTAATTTTTAAGATGAAGAGAATAGCTTATTTAGCAGTAGGAGTAATATTTGGAATAGTAATGAGTAAGGCGGAGATCGTTTCGTGGTACCGTATTTACGAAATGTTCCGTTTCGAATCTTTCCACATGTATGGAGTAATAGGTTCAGCAGTTATTTTAGGAATGATTGCTGTGCAATTGATTAAAAAGAAAGAAGGAAAGACGGTTAAAGGAGATCAAATCAGTTTTTCTGATAAGAATAAAAGTATACCAAGATATTTAATTGGAGGAACATTGTTTGGTTTAGGCTGGGCTATGACAGGTGCATGTCCAGGACCAATGTTTGTCTTACTAGGGCAAGGTGTTGCATCCATAGGTATTGTAATTATTAGTGCGGTGTTCGGAACCTTTTTATATGGAGCGTTGAGAAACAAATTACCACACTAGGTATGGATAAGGGTTAATAGAGAAGGGTTGAGCTGTAAAGTTTGACCCTTTTTTTATGTCGTAAAAAGCCAGATTTTTCTCCTATAGAAGACATTACGCAGAATTCCATCTTTATTTTTAGCCTTGTCTAAATATAAGCTTATATTTGTGTAAAATAAATTTCTTAAATGGAAGGTTTATCACATAGTGAAGAGAATTATTTAAAGGCCATTTACAACACCACACAAGGGGAGGTTGAGACGGTTTCGACCAATGAGTTGGCCGAGAAAATGAAAACCAAAGCCAGTAGTATTACCGATATGGTAAAAAAGCTATCCGATAAAAAGCTGGTGAAGTATAAAAAATACAAAGGTTGCTCTTTAACAACCGAAGGAGAAAAATCGGCCCTAAAGGTGATCCGCAAACACAGACTTTGGGAAGTGTTTTTGGTAGATAAATTAGGGTTTGGATGGGATGAAGTACATGTGATAGCTGAACAATTAGAACACATCCGTTCTGTAAAGTTAACGGAGAAATTGGATGAGTTTTTAGAGTTTCCAAAGTATGATCCACATGGTGACCCTATTCCTGATAGAGATGGAAATCTGGAGTTGAGAACAAAAATGGTTCAATTGAATGAATTGCAAATTTCAGACGTTGCCGTGGTTATTGGTGTAGCAGATGGAAATCCGTCATTTTTACAATACCTCGATCAAAATAAAATTCAGTTGGGTACAGAGTTAATAGTATTAGACCTTTTCGACTTTGATGAATCTGTGCGTATACGTCTAGGAGAAAGAGAACTCAACCTTTCAAAAACTGCAGCTTCAAAAATTTGTGTGGAACGCTTAGAACATTAATATGAAAAGAATTATAGGATTTATAGTTATTCTCTCTGTTTTGACAGCTTGTAAAATAGAAGATCAATCCAAGAAAGATGGTAAGCTCAAAGTAGTGTGTACAACCTCTATGATAGGAGATTGTTTTACACATGTGCTCGATAGTTTTGCCGAAGTGAAAGTATTGATGGGACCAGGGGTAGATCCTCACCTCTACGATGCACGTCCTAGTGATCTTAAAGCGTTGGATGAGGCAGATGTTATTATTTACAATGGCTTTCATTTAGAGGGGAAGTTTGTAGATAAGTTTGAAAAATTAGCGCGTACAAAGAAGGTAATTGCCTTGGGGGAGTTTGTAGAAAAGAAAGCCCACAACGCAAGTGAATTTGCCAATGCTGTAGATCCTCACTTTTGGTTCGATCCACAGATGTGGACAGAAGCACTTTCGGCTACCATAGATAGTATGGTGAAGATATACCCAGAACACAAGGAGGTGTGGATGAAAAATTTTGCAGCCTACCAAAATGAAGTGAAAGCTGCTGAAACATTTGTAGAAACTACGATTAAACGTATTCCAGCTGAAGATAGAATTTTAATTACTTCGCATGATGCTTTCAATTATTTCGGAAGAAGATTTGGCGTTGAAGTAAGAGCTTTACAAGGTATTTCAACCTTAAGTGAAGCAGGGATTAAAGAGGTGAGTAATTTGGTAGATTACATTATCACGCATCAGGTGAAATGCATTTTTGTAGAGAGTAGCGTTTCGCGTAAAGCTTTGAAATCTGTTAAAGAAAATTGTGCAGCACAAGGGTATACCGTTGTGTTTGGAGAAGAATTGTTTTCGGATGCTATGGGTGAAGCGGGGAAGCCTGAAGGAACTTATCCCGGAATGTTAAAGGCCAATGCCCAGCGTATTGCAAATGGAATATTGAGTCATGATTAGTCTAGAAGCACACAACTTAACGGTAGCTTACGATAAAGTTCCTGTGTTATGGGATATAGATTTTGAGTTACCTAAAGGTAAAATTATAGGAATCATCGGTCCGAATGGATCGGGGAAAACAACTTTGCTGAAAACCATTATGGGTTTGATAAAACCTGCAAGTGGTTATGTGAAGGTGTTTGAAAATGATTTGGATGAGGTAAGACAACGTGTAGCGTATGTTCCGCAACGAGAATCTGTAGACTGGGACTTTCCTGCAAGTGTACAAGATGTAGTGGAAATGGGGCGCTACCGCAAAAACAGTTTGTTTAGAAGACTCACGCAAACGGATAAAGAAATTGTTGCCAATGCCATCGAAAAGGTGAAGTTAACGGCCTTTAAAGACCGCCAAATTTCGCAACTTTCTGGAGGACAGCAACAACGAGTGTTCATCGCTCGGGCTTTAGCACAAGGAGCTGATATCTTTTTTATGGATGAACCTTTTGTGGGAGTGGATGCAACTACGGAAACAGCTATTTTGGATTTGCTTACAGCCATGAGAGATGAGGGGAAAACCGTCGTTATTGTTCACCATGATTTACAAACGGTTTCTGGTTATTTTGATCATTTAGTATTGTTAAACACACGTGTAATTGCATGCGGTCCAACCTCTGAAGTATTGACCCAAGAAAACTTGAGTAATGCCTATGGTGGACAGTTAACACTGCTTTCTAAAATTCAATCCATTATCAAGGAAAAAGAATTTCCAATACGTGAAAAAGGTTTTGAAAAGCGATGAATAGTTTACTCGAATTTTTCTCTTTTACCAATCCTACGGTACGAACAGTAGTTTTGGGAACTGTATTAATAGCAGTGTGTTCCTCTATTGTTGGAACATACACCTATTTGAGAAAGCGTTCTTTAGTAGGGGATGTTGTAGCGCATGCTATTTTTCCTGGAATTTGTTTTGGCTTTGTTTTATCAGGTTCTAAAAACCCGATTTATCTTATGCTGGGAGCCATCTTAGCGGGGTGGGTGGCTTTGATATTAATGGATGCCATTGTAGCAAAAACTAAATTGAAAACCGATACAGCGCAAGCCTTTATTTTAACCTTCTTCTTTGGGTTAGGAACCGTTTTTTTAGCTTATATCCAAAAGTCTGGAAGCGCATCTCAAACCGGTTTGCATGATTTCCTATTGGGGAAGGCAGCAAACATTACGCGTTTTGATTTAGCTGTTTTTGGGGTGATTAGTTTGTTGCTCATCGTATTGGTAATTACCTATTATAAGGTGTTTAAACTCATTTCTTTTAATGAAGATTACGCCGCTAGTTTGGGCTATAATGTCAGATTCTATCGTTTCTTGTTAACTACCATGACAGTTATTGCTGTGGCCGTTGGGATTCAAGCGGTAGGTGTTGTTTTGATGTCGGCCCTTTTAATTACACCGGCGGCAACAGCTCGTTTGTGGACTCATAAACTACATCGACTGATGTTGATTGCGGGGATATTTGGAGCTTTGTCTGGAATATTTGGAGCCTATGTTTCATTTACGGCGGTCAATATGCCCACTGGACCATGGTTTGTGGTGTTCCTTACTTTTTTTGCCCTCTTATCTATCTTTATTGCACCTAAGAATGGAATTCTCTCCAAGCTCAAACAAAAGCGCAACAATGCCAATAAGATCAATCAAGAAAATGTTTTAAAAACCTTCTACAATTTAATTGAACGTGGGGTAGAACAGATAACTACTCAAGTTATTTTAGAAAAGAGAAGTTTTATTCCTCGCGTTTTAGAGAGTACCTTGAGTAAACTCAAACATCAAGGGTTTGTGGATCGCAATGGAAGCGTCTATACCTTAACCGAAGCGGGTTGGGATGAAGCAAAACGCGTAGTGCGTTTACACCGTTTGTGGGAGTTATACTTAACCAAGCGTATGAATTATAAAGACGACCATATTCACGGGTTGGCAGAAAGTATGGAACATATTATTACACCAGAAATAGAGAAAGATCTATTGAAAGAGTTAGATTACCCAACTACTGACCCCCACGAAAGTAAAATACCTTATTAACATGGATTTGAATAATTTATTGGTCATGCTAACAGCTATATTAATAGGAAGTTCTTGTTCCTTGCTGGGTAGCTTTTTGATCTTAAGAAAATCTGTAATGATAGGGGATGCTATATCTCACAGTGTACTACCAGGTATAGTACTGGCCTTTATTTTTACAGAAGAACGTGCAGCATTTCCCATTTTAATTGGAGCAGCTGTATTTGGTGTACTCACTACTATGTTTATCCAATTCTTGCAACGTAGATCGAACGTGCAAGAAGGAGCTGCCATAGGTATAAGTTTTACCTTTTTCTTTGCCTTGGGGGTAATCATGATAGCCCTGAGTACAGGGGGGAATGTAGATATAGACCAGGAGTGTGTCCTATTTGGTGAAATAGCGAGTTCTTACCTCGATAAAATATTTATAGATGGGTACTTTGTAGGAACCCGTTCCATTTTAACCATGACGCCTGTTTTAGTGATTATTATCTTATTTGTAATATTGGGTATGAAAGGCCTACGTCTCACATCTTTCAATGAAGATTATGCCAAGGCTTTGGGCATCAACGTAAATGCCTGGAATTATGCTTTGCTCATGCTGGTGTCTATTACAGCTGTCCTTTCCTTTGAAGCGGTAGGAGCCGTGCTCGTCGTAGGTTTTTTAACCATTCCTCCAGCAAGTGCCTATTTAATAACCAATAATTTAAGCAAGATGTTATGGATATCTGTATTGTATACCATTTTGGCAGCTGTCGGAGGTACCTTGTTGGCGCTTGAATTAGACGTTACTATCTCAGGAATGATCGTGAGTGTATCGGGAATTTTGTTTCTGATTACCTGGTTGATTCAAATATTGGTACAGAAAAGAAATAAAATTGAAAGTTTAAAAAGTGTTTAAAATATTTATTTTCAATGAGTTAGCTTGTGTATCTAAAAATAATTTGAAAAAAGTTTCAAAAAGTCATTGCGGAAAGAAAAAGACTGTGTATTTTTGCCCCAGCAAAGCTTATATAGATAAGCATTGGGTTTTATAGTTTTAGCATGGTTTAGCAAAAAAAGGAATAGTTTCGAAACAAATTATTCCTTTTTTTGTTTTTAGGTACCTGGTAATTTTTACATTCATGTCCAATACATTTCAACAACAAGTTTTACACGAAGACAATCACACCATTGTAATTAACAAACAAAGTGGACAACTCGTTCAGGGCGATAAAACCAAAGACAAATCTCTTATAGATTTAACCAAAGCTTATTTAAAAGAAAAGTACAATAAACCCGGAGAGGTGTTTTGCGGATTGGTGCATCGTTTAGATAGACCTACCTCGGGAGCGCTTGTTTTGGCGCGTACATCAAAAGGACTCTCTCGTTTATCACAACAATTTAAAGGGAGAGAAGTACAGAAGATTTACTGGGCCATTGTAGAAAAAGCGCCACAGGAAAAAGAAGGTACCCTTATCAATTTCTTAAAAAAGAACGAAAAGCAAAACAAATCTTACGTATACGACAAAGAAGTTAGCGGTGCTAAAAGGGCAGAGTTAGACTATAACCTTCTAGCGAGTTCAGATAAATATCATTTGGTAGAATTGGTGCTGAAAACAGGACGTCATCATCAAATTCGTGTGCAATTGTCAAATATCGGTTGTATTATTAAAGGAGATTTGAAGTACGGCGCTAAGCGTTCAAATAAAGATGCGAGCATTAGTTTACATGCCAGAAATTTATCTTTCAATCATCCGACTACAAAAGAAAGAATCAACATTACAGCTCCCGTTCCGAATGATGCATTGTGGCAATTTTTCGAAAAGGAAATGAAGAAGTAGGCTGCCTTATCTAGCTATCCATTCATAGTTTTTCTTCAGGAATTACGGTCAATTTAAGCTTCCGTTTCACTTCCGGTGGTCGTAAAACATAAGCCAAAATATACCAGAATACCTGCCTCAAAAGCTATCCATTTCTATCTAGGGCAGAGGAGTGTCTAGGGTTTAATTAAAGAAGTATAGATCATAAAAAAAAACGGACACCCAGTGAGCATCCGTTTTTAAAATTCAATGATTATTTCTTGCTATTTTTGTGCTTCTTCAGCTTTCTTTTGCTGTTCTTCTAGACGTTTCTTTTCTTCTTCAACATCAAATAACTTTTCAGCATCAGCCTTGTTTTGACTCTGGTCTATGAACATTTCTAATTGAGCAATAGAAAGTTGTTTCGCAACAATCTTTTTGTCTTTATCCAATACAAATACTTGTGGTGTACTATAGATATCGTAAGTATCTTGGTAGTTCAATGATTCAACAGTAGTGTATCTTGGAATGAAATTATACGGGTTAGCTGTTACAGAATCATATAGGTTCTGAGACATACCAACGTTAATGAAATGCATATCGTGCTTTTCAATAAAGTCCTTCCATTTTTCAAAATCTTCTCCTGTTGCTTTACCTACAGCAAATACTTCTACATTTCTGTCTTTCAACTTTTGGTTGTATAACTTTGATAATTTTGGAGTTTCTTTCTTACAGTGACCA
>NZ_JBVCPV010000016.1:0-24920 GCF_057456495.1 Lishizhenia sp.
AGCAGGTATGGCTGCCCAAATGAAAGTTTGTGTGATACCCGAAAAATCTCATATACCCAATCCAAAACTAGAATTGGCGCATTTTTTCTATGAAGATTTAAACGCGTTGATTGCTGCTTTTAAGGAAAAATGAAAAACACAACATATTCAAAGTTATCTGCTTTATTATTGATACATTCGGTAAAATATACGTGAATTAAAGCATGAGAGCACTGACCTTCACAATGATCTTTTTCTTCCTTGTAGTGAACACTCAATTCCTATACCAACACTTTACTTCGAATCATTTCATATTCTCAATCTCCCTCTTCCTTCTAATGTTCACGGCATGGTGTGTATTAGTTTGTGTTAATTTTGCCCAATTCATCATCCTTCTTACAGAAAAGTTCAGGAATGTACATCGAATAGGTGTGTTAGTTTTAGGTTCCTCTGTTTTAACCCTAGCCGCATACTACCCCGTGGGGATAATTAGCAGCAATCATTTGGATACAGCAAGTCTATTTAACGCTTCAAGAGAGGGTGCGGCGAATTGTAGAACTACGCTAAGCTTAACCGACAGACATGACTTTAGGTATACTGAAGTTTGTTTTCGTAAAGAAAGCGCGTCTGGAAGCTATGTTAAGTCTGCTGATACCATCTTTTTCACAAGTAATGATGACTCCTACTTAGAGTTTAACTATGGTATCATCCAAATGAAAGACATGACTCATAACTCCCCCATTCTAGGTCGATTGAATCTTTATAAAAAAGACAGTTTAATTAATTTCTTATGGATTACTCAAAATGATTTCTAAGAGTAGTCTCAAGTAAATAATTCCAATTTTTTCGGGATTTGCTAAAACATATTTAGAACTGTACATTTGTACCTTAACCACATCACCATCAATGAATAAATACAGCCTCTTAACCCTCAGTTTAATTCATTTCGCCATTCTAAGTTTAATAAGTTGAACCCTATGAAAAATGCAATTGTATCCGAAGGTTTTTCAATGAATTATCTTATTCCCGGAATGATCGCTTTGGTAGGGGGTGTGATATGTGTAACATTTGAACCAATGATTACGGTCATCGGAGTTCCTATTGCCTTATTTCTTTTACTGATTAAAACAGGTGTTGAGGTTAATTTCACGAAGAGTAAAATAAGGAGTTATAAATCTGTTTTTGGAATAAAATTAGGCTTGTGGAATACCTTTGAAAAAGACACAACTGGAATTTTACGATATACAAGAAGCGCTGCTCAAATGAGTAGTAGGGGATCCAGCACAACCGTACGCTCCGAAACTTTTGATTTCAACCTGTTAGATAAAATGGGCAAAGAAATTCAAATCCACGAATTTACGCAGTATCAAATAGCACGTAAACTTTTAAAAATTCTCGAAGCAAATACAGGTATGAACATCATTGACGAGTTCAGAGAAACACAGATAAAAGCAATATCAAAAAGACAGATGTAAGTACTACTTATCGTTAAACAGCTCTTCTACTTTTTTAAACCTATACTCGAATATTTCTTCAAGTTTTGGTTTCACCAAAAAGGGGTGTACCATTCTACCAAGTATCCCCATAGGAAGTGCATAACTCACAATGTCCGTCATCTCTACTCCGCCTTCAACTGCCTTAAAATGATGTTCGTGGTGCCACATTTTGTAAGGTCCCACACGCTGTTCGTCCACAAAGAATTTTTTATCGTGAACATATTTTATCTCTGTTACCCACTGCATGGGTATTTTTAGAAGAGGTGTAACTGTATACCCTATCATCAACCCCTCGTACATTTTTTCAGGTACTTCCGTTTTAATGTTAAATCCCATATAGGGAGGTGTAATCGTTTGGAGGTTTTTGGGAGAAGAAAAGAACTCCCAACATTCTTCTAAACTTGCTTTTACAAACTGCGTGCGCTTGAGTTGATACATTGTTTTTCTTTTAACAACATTCTACGAGCAGTATTGTTTTAGTGAAAACAAAAAAAGGCACAACCGAAGCTGCACCTTTTCATATCTTTTGTTCAAAAACTATTTTGCTTTGAACTTGTTGATTGCGTTTACTGTAAACTCAGACAATACTAACTGACCGCTCATTGCAGCTCTTTCAGACAATAATTCGTCCCAGTTTTCTGTTCCTTCCCAGAAAATCTTCTTCAACAACATCATTGCTTCAGGGTTAGAATTCGCCAATGTATTTGCTAAATTCTCTAACTCTTCATCCATTTCTTCGGCAGTATCGAAAATATCTGTATACAAACCTTTTTCTCTTGCCCAATCTGCAGATCTCCATTCTGTAGCATTGATGGCTAACTGGCTCATTGCCGAAACACCAATTTTACGTTCTACAGCTGGTCCTACAACAAATGGTCCTATACCTATTGCTAACTCAGACAATTTAACTGCCGCATGTTTAGTAGCCAAACAGTAATCTACAGCAGAAGCTAATCCAACTCCACCACCAACAGCTTTACCTTGAACTCTACCAATGATTAATTTTGGACATTTTCTGCTTGCGTTGATCACCTTTGCAAATCCAGAGAAAAATTCTTTTCCTGTTGGGAAGTCTTTAATAGAAATCAATTCATCAAAACTAGCTCCTGCACAAAATGCTCTCTCTCCAGCAGAAGTTAAAACGATCACTTTTACAGTATCGTTCTCTCCTAATTCCGTAATTGTATCGGCTAATTTTTGTAAAATTTTACCTGGTAATGAATTACTTAAAGGGTGTCCAAACTCTATTGTTGCTATCCCTTTATCGTTTACTTTATATTCTACGTGACCTTGGTCAACCGCGTTTGCTGTACTCATAATGTCAAATAATTTGCTTCAAAAATAAAAATTATTGTTTGGAAAGAAGTCCAATACAGTCTTCTCTCCACGACCATATCTGATCGTTACTGTATTCACTCGTGTTCCAAGCTTTTAAAAATTCGAGATGTTTCTGATTTTTCTTTGCCAGGAGGGTTTCTACATCTATCACCTCTTCCTCCATGATGTACGTTTCTATATTCAAGAAATAGCGCGTGGTAAAATCATAGTATTTTCCCTGATGTTTTAAACAAACATGCGCTTCTGGTATATAATCCAAATTAATATTATCGAACAAGCCCCCCAAACAATTATGGGTTGCTCCACTCATTTTAAAATAGATCAATACCAATTCTACATCAGAAATACCCTGTTCCTCTAACAACACTTTAAGGAAAGCGTGTTTTGACGTACATGTACCTCTGCGCTCATGAAAGACCAAGGACAAATCCTTTCTATCACTAATTCTTGCATAGGGAATGGTAGCAACAAATCTACAAGCATCATAAAAGCTAACGATGCCAGACTCTTGCATTAAGGTAGTAAATTCCCCCTCTCCCGTTAATTCAACATCTATCATCGTTGCATTAAAATTGCTGGATCTATTGTTTTGGTTTTACTCACCTTGAGTGTTTTACTTATCCCCATCACACCTGCTTTAATGTCGCCTTTTACCTTCAGCATCACTTCTTTTTTTAAAGCTAGGGTGATTAATTTGGCCATCACTCCTTTCTCTAGTCCAACCTCCACATCAAAGGTGTATGCTTTGGTTTGCTTTCGCAATAATTTAACCGGAGAATTAAGGTGAGCTGTACCCATAAAGTTGTCGTCCAAAAAAACTTGTAAATCAGTCTCTTTCAATTTTATTCCGTAGGCATTTGGGTTTAAAACATCTGCAGTAATTTTCAAATTGAGTTTACCATCCTTGATGGTCCCAATCTTCACACTCTTTATCTCCTCAACATCTAAATCTTCATAAACCTCACAACTTGTGAAAAAGAAACCGATGATGAAAATCAATACTAAATTTAATCCTTTCAAAATGCTCTCGTAAAAAAGGAGGAGCCTTCACTCCTCCTTGTTAATTATTTAGATAACTCTGCGAAGTTCTTATAAAAGTAAGGAATCGTTTCAATTCCTTTGTAATAGTTGAACAATCCGTAGTGTTCATTTGGCGAGTGAATCGCATCTGAATTCAATCCGAATCCCATCAATACCGTTTTTAATCCTAGTACTTTCTCAAATAAAGAAACGATAGGAATACTTCCTCCACTTCTTACTGGAATTGGCTTAATGCCAAACGATGTTTCCATCGCCATACTTGCAGCCTGGTAACCTACAGAATCAATAGGTGTAACTGCTGGTTCACCTCCGTGATGTGGTTTAACTAATACCTTAACACTATCTGGAGCAATAGACTCGAAGTGTTTTTGGAATTTTTCTGTAATCTCTTCTGGACTTTGATTAGGCACTAAACGCATAGATATTTTCGCAAATGCTTTAGAAGCGATAACTGTTTTCGCTCCTTCTCCTGTGTATCCTCCCCAAATTCCATTTACGTCTAATGTTGGACGAATTGAACCTCTCTCTGGCGTTGAATACCCAGCTTCTCCATGAACTGCGTTTATATCTAATGCTGCTTTGTAATCTTCTTCAGAATAAGGTGCTTTTGCCATTTCTGCTCTTTCTTCAGCAGAAAGCTCTTCAACATTATCGTAGAATCCTGGGATAGTGATGTGATTATTTTCATCCGTTAATGAAGCAATCATCTCTGCCAAAATATTGATAGGGTTTGCCACACATCCACCGTATAAACCTGAGTGTAAATCTCTGTTTGGTCCTGTAACCTCTACCTCTACATAACTCAATCCTCTTAAACCTGTAGTAATTGAAGGTACGTCGTTCGCTAAAATTCCTGTATCAGAAACCAAAATAACATCTGCTGCTAATTTCTCTTGGTTTGCTTTGATGAAGTGTCCTAAATTTTCAGAACCTACTTCCTCTTCACCTTCTATCATGAACTTCACGTTACATGGCAATTCATTGCTCTCCATCATTGCTTCGAAAGCTTTTAAATGCATGTACATTTGTCCTTTATCATCACAAGCTCCACGGGCAAAAATCGCTCCCTCTGGATGGATGTCAGTTTTCTTGATTACAGGTTCAAAAGCTGGTGAATCCCATAACTCTAATGGATCTGCTGGCTGAACGTCATAGTGACCATAAACCAAAACAGTAGGTAAGTTTTTATCAATAATTTTCTCACCGTATACAATTGGGTAACCTGCTGTAGGACATACCTCTACATTATCCGCACCATTCTTCTTCAATTGATCAGCAATAAAATCTGCCGTTTTTAAAACGTCATTTTTAAATGCAGGGTCAGCAGAAACTGATGGTATTTTAAGTAGTTCTATGAGTTCTTCTAAAAATTTGTCTTTGTTAGCGTTGATATACTTTATTGTACTTTCCATGTAATTAATTTTAAAGTGTAAAGATAAGTTTCTATCACATTTACGCCTCAAAATCAAAAAGTTTATCTGGTTTTCACTATTTTCAAGCAACTTTTTTTAGCAGAAAGTAGTCTGTAGAAAAGAGAAAATAAACCATTTACATTTATGAAACGATTTTTACTCGCCACCGCATGCTTGTTTTTAACATTGAGCATACACGCGCAATTAACGATATCAAACACGACTTCAGTTTTAGATGTTATTCAAAATACACTTCTGGGTCAAGGAATTATTGTTTCTAACGTCAGCTACAATGGAAGTACAGCCAACGTAAATTCAACACAAGGAAACGTAAATCTATTTTCTGACCAAGGTGGAAACTTTCCCTTTTCGAGTGGAGTTTTGTTAACCACTGATGGAGGGAATGGAACTGTTTCTTACGATCCAGATTTAAATGCCATTGCAACAAACACGGTTACCAATGGGGTGGTTTTAGAATTTGATTTTATACCTACAGGGGATACCTTATCTTTCAATTATATGTTTGCCTCTTCTGAGTATCCTACTTATGTATGTTCAGGATTTAATGACGTATTTGGTTTCTTTATCTCTGGACCAGGTTTTAATGGACCTTACCAATACAACGCTGAGAATATTGCATTAATTCCGAACACAAATGTTCCTGTAGCTATTAACACGGTTAACTCTGGATCAGCAGGAGGAGCAGGAAACCCTGCTACATGTGCTGCACAGGACCCAAACTGGCAAAGTAATTCTATTTACTATACAACGTCTTATTCAGGAACTGCAGGATATCCATATGGAGGAGGAACTGTTGCGCTATCAGCAAACGCATCGCTTACTTGTGGACAAACTTACCACATTAAGATAGCCTTGAGTAACGTAGGTGACCAGGCCTTAAATTCTGGTGTATTCTTATTGGCTAACTCTTTCTCTTCAAATACTGTTGATATTAGCATTACCTCAGATCAAAGTGTAAATGACTCTACTTTAGTGGAAGGTTGTACACAAGGTACAATTACTTTCTCAAGACCAGAAACTCAGACAGGTGATAGCTTGGTTGTAGTGTACAGTACGGGTGGACAAGCAATAGAAGGAACGGATTACACTTCTATAGGACAAAATGGTACGGTTATTTTCCTTCCAGGTGAAGACACAATTTCTATTGTTATTGACCCTATACAAGATGGTGTAGACGAAGGACCGGAGCTACTTACGATAAGTGCGTACACGATAACGCCTTGTGGAGACACTGTCTACTCTGAAGGTTTTACCTACATAACTGACGAACCCTTCTCCGAGGTTATAACCTCAGATACTACCATATATTGTGATAACGACTCTGTTTTAGCAGAGGTATATACAGTGGACGGATTTGAACCTTACTCTTATGAATGGATACAACTACCCGGTGGAAGTGTATACACATCCGGTGATTCTGTTTACTTAGAAGGGTATCAAAATCAAAGTAATTTGTATATCGTACAATCTACTGATGCATGTGGTTTCGTGTTCGAAGACACCATGGAAATTATTGTTGATCAGACCTTAGCTGTAGATACCGTTTATTCGGGACCTACGCCTTGTGGCGAAGCCTCAGGTTGGGTAACAGGAGAATTTACTGGACAGGTGGGACAACCACAATTGAACTGGTCAGGACCCGGTCCTAACTCTCAGAACGGTATCGATGCCAGTGCTTGGGGTAACTTATCTTCTGGCTGGTACTACTTCGAAGTTGAAGATGACAGATGTAAAGTTTTCGATAGTGTTTTCGTAGATCAAGAAAACGTGCCCGTTGCAGACTTTACCGCTAACCCAACAACAGGTACAGCACCTTTACCAGTAACATTTACAAACAATAGTACTGGAGGATCTTCATTTGAATGGGACTTTGGAAACGGAAATGGAGTTACGGTTTTTGATTTGGCAACACAAAATCAAACCTATACAGATGGACAGCAAGTTTATGATGTAAGTTTAATTGTATATGGAGGTTCATGTTCTGATACAGCGTTTGCACAAATTACTATCATTCCTTTCTTGGCATTGAGCTATGACACTCCCAACGTATTTACTCCAGACGGAGATGATAAAAATGATGTATTTACTTTCAATCCTATTAATGCGAAAAACATCGATATTATCATCACAAATAGATGGGGTAATACAGTTTTTGAATCGACAGGTGATCCTACAAAAGCAGTGTGGGATGGAACTAATAAAGATTCAGGAAATGCATGTAGTCCAGGAACTTATTTCTACCGCGCAACCTTCTACGGTTACCAAGGAGAAGAAATTGAAGAACAAGGTTTTATTCAACTCGTGAAATAACAACAAATACAGGATAGAAAAAGGGGGATTGATTTAATATCAATCCCCCTTTTTATCGTATAAATCTTACGCTTTTTAGAGTAAACTCTCACCTGTCATTTCAGCTGATTTCTCAACCCCTAAAAGGTGTAATATTGTTGGAGCCACATCGGCTAATTTTCCGTCTTTGATATGCTTACTTTTATCTCCAACATAAATTACCGGTACAGGGTTCGTACTGTGCGCCGTGTTTGGAGTTCCATCTGCATTAATTGCATAATCTGCATTTCCGTGATCAGCAATCACAATGAATTCGTACCCCAATGACATCCCTGTTTCTAAAATTTCACACAAGGCACCATCTACGGTTTCAACTGCCTTTTGAATCGCTTTATAATCTCCAGTATGACCTACCATGTCTGGATTCGCAAAATTCAAACAGAAGAAGTCTGGCTGATTTGTATTTAATTCATTAATAATTTTGGCTTTCACTTCCGGTGCACTCATATCTGGTTGAAGATCATAAGTCGCCACTTTTGGAGAGTTCACTAAAATTCTAGTCTCCTTATCAAATTCACTTTCTCTACCACCAGAGAAAAAGAAAGTAACGTGTGGATATTTTTCCGTTTCTGCAATTCTCACTTGAGATTTACCTGCTCCCTCTAGAACTTCACCTAAAGTGTTTACCAAGTTATCCTTTTCAAAAATCACATTGACATTCTTAAAGGTATCATCATAACTTGTCATCGTAAGATATTCCAGCTTCAACGCTTTCATATCATTTTCAGGAAAGTCTTTTTGTGTTAAAGCAATAGAGATTTCGCGAGGTCTATCTGTTCTAAAATTGAAACAAATTACGACATCTCCCTCTGCTATTTTAGCTTCATTACCAGCAATGATAGCAGGTTCTATAAACTCATCGGTAATATCTTCGGCGTAAGAGCTTGTAAATACTTCTTCTACGCTTTGATAAACTTTACCTTCTCCCTTCACTAAAAGATCATAGGCCTTTTCTACACGTTCCCAACGATTATCTCTATCCATGGCATAGTATCTTCCTATTACAGAAGCTACTTTTCCTACAGAGTTTTCTAAATGCGCATTCAATTCAGCCAAGAAAGTCTTTCCACTTTTAGGGTCGCAATCTCTACCATCGGTAAAGGCGTGAATATTTACATCCGTCACCCCTTGGGCTTTGGCCATGTCACAAAGTGCGTATAAGTGCTCCTGACTACTATGAACACCTCCCTTAGAAACAAGTCCAATTAAATGAACCTTTACCTTATTGGTTTTCGCTTTCTCAAAAGCATTCAACAAAACTTTATTTTCAAAAAAATCTTTGTCTTTAATACTCTTGTTAATACGCGTTAATTCTTGGTATACAATTCTACCTGCACCAATGTTTAAGTGACCCACTTCAGAATTTCCCATTTGGCCCTCAGGTAAACCTACTTGTTCACCATAAGTCACCAAAGTTGCGTTAGGATATTCCTCCATTAATTGATCCATACATGGTGTTTGTGCATGATAAATCGCATCCGATTCTGATTTATCTCCTATTCCCCATCCATCTAAGATGATGAGTCCTGTTTTTTTATCAGACATTATTCAATATTATTTTAAAAATAGAACCCTTGGGTTGGTTGGGTTCATAAGCTACTTTTCCTTTATGTATTTTGGCCAATTCAGAAACAATGTACAAGCCTAAACCTGTCCCCTTTTGAGTTCGCGTTTCTTCATTTCCAATCCTGTAAAATTTCTCAAAAACTTGATTTACCTGGGTCTTGTCAATTCCCACCCCCTGATCTTTCACTTGAATTTCTACAGAGGTCTTTAAATCGCGAATCGTAACAGTGATAGGATTTCCATCACCATATTTCACGGCATTTTCCAACAAGTTACTCAACATGATTTCTACAAGCATTTTATCGATATTAACCTTTCTCTTGAGGTCAACTTGCAAATCAACATCACATCTATGGTAGATAAATTTATTGAGCAATTTCTCTACAATTTCTTTTAAATCTTCTTGTTGCTGATTGAGTTCTAAGACATTATTATCGAGCTGCGTTGCGGTAAGAATATTATCAATCATTTCTTGTAAACGCTTGTTTTCGTGCAAGGCAGAACTAATAATTTCTTTTTTCTTTTCTTCAGATAAAGAACTCCTTTTCAACAGCGTTTGAAGGTATAAACGATTGGCCGCAATGGGAGTTTTTAACTCGTGCGTTACAGATAGCAGAAAGTTGTTTTGTCGGTTAGAAAGTGCCAATTCCTTTTTGATAGAGGCCCTAATTTTCCATAATCCAAGAATTAGAATAACGAAAAACACGGCTCCTTCTCCCAGTATCATCAGAACGCGAGAATCTAGGGAACTATTTTTTGAACTTAGTTGTTCGGATAAATCGATAATGTGGTAACCCCACCAAAGAAACTGAAGAACCACATATATTCCTAAAGAATAAAAGAATATTGCGGTCTTCTGTTTCATGGGTATAATGGGTAATATTAATACGCTCTTGCGTCGCTTCCTTCCACGTAGTTAATAAAGGCTTTGTTCACTACCTTATTACCACCTGGTGTAGGATAATCTCCTGTAAAGTACCAATCTCCAAGGTTATTTGGACAAGCCTTGTGTAAGTTATCTACCGTTTGATAAATCACCTCTACTTCAGCCTTGATATTTACTGGTTTCAACAATTCTGAAATCTTCTTAGAAATTTGAACATCTGTAAAGGGTTCGTAAATTTCTTTCACGTAGTTTTTCACGTGCTCCTTTGGAATAGATTCTTGTTCTTTACATTTGTTGTAAACATCTGTAATGATATGTCCCATGCTGTTTTCTTTCAATAAAGCAATGGCAGCTTCGAAAGCAATAAAGTCTTTCATTCTTGCCATATCAATACCGTAACAGTCTGGGAATCTAATCTGTGGAGCTGAAGAAACAACTACTATTTTCTTCGGTTCTAATCTATCTAATATTCTAAAGATACTTTGCTTCAATGTAGTCCCTCTAACGATACTATCATCAATAACTACTAAGTTGTCTTTTCCTCTTACAACTGTACCGTAAGTAATGTCGTAAACGTGGGCAACCATGTCATCTCTCGCATCATCTTGCGTGATGAAGGTTCTCAATTTAGCATCTTTAATAGCTATCTTCTCTATACGAGCTCTACGCTTTAAGATTTTCTCTAAATCTTCTTCTTTGTAGTCAGAACCCAAAGCTTTAATTGCTTCGAATTTCTCATTGTTCATGTGGTCTTCCAAACCTTTGATCATACCGTAGAATGACATCTCCGCAGTGTTTGGAATGAATGAGAATACAGAGTTATCTAAATCTCCACCAATTGAATCAATTACTTGAGGAACTACTAAATCACCGAGCGTTTTACGTTCTCTGTAGATATCGTAATCGTTTCCTCTAGAGAAGTAGATACGCTCAAAAGAACAAGCTTTACGCTCGCGTGGTACATTGATTTCAACTTCACTAACTTCTCCTGCTTTCTTAATAATTAAAGCGTGACCTGGAGTTAGTTCCTTGATATCTTCTTTCTTTAAATTGAATGCTGTTTGAATCACTGGACGCTCAGATGCAACCACACAAACCTCATCATCTTCGTACCAGAATGCTGGACGAATTCCTGAAGGATCTCTTAATACGAATGCATCACCGTGACCAAATAATCCAGACATTGCATAACCACCATCCCAATCTTCAGAAGCTTTCTTCAAGATTTTTGGAATATCTAAGCTTTGTGCAATTTTAGAGTAAACCTCTTGGTTAGAGTAACCTTGAGCCTTAAGATTTTTGAACATATCTTCGTTTTCAACGTCTAAGAAATGTCCAATTTTCTCTAATACAGTAACTGTATCAGAAACTTCTTTAGGGTGCTGTCCAATTCCTAACAACACATCAAATAACTCGTGAACGTTCGTTAAGTTGAAGTTACCTGCAACCACTAAGTTTCTTGTAATCCAGTTATTTTGACGTAGGAAAGGGTGACAACTTTCTATACTATTTCTTCCAAAAGTACCGTATCTAAGGTGACCTAAAAACAACTCACCTGTAAATCCAGCATTCTTCTTTAAATAGTTGATGTCTTTCAACATTTCAGGGTTTTCATTTTCAATCTCCTCGAAACGAGAGTTAATTGAACTAAAAATATCCTGAATAGGCTTCGAATCAATAGAACGCTTACGAGAGATGTAACGCTCTCCCGGATCCATGTCGAACTTAATGTTCGCAACTCCGGCACCATCCTGCCCTCTGTTGTGCTGCTTTTCCATTAACAAATACAATTTGTTAATTCCATAAAAAGCAGTTCCATATTTTTCTAAATAATACTCTAATGGTTTCTTAAGTCTCAGAAGTGCAATTCCACACTCGTGTTTGATAGCATCACTCATTGATTCGCAACATTTTTTTTGCAAATTTAAGCTTATATTTTTTATTGCACCTCATCATCTATGTCTCCATTTCATATTTATTAATATTTCCTGAGTTTAGGCAACTTCTTTGACCATTATCTGTCTAATAATTAACACAGAATGAAAGTACTAGGACCGTACTAGATTTTGGCACAAAAAATGTTTAATTTTAATGACTTGAAACTCCTTACTCTAATATTGACCACATGTTTCGCTGTACTTTTATCGACGGCACAGGAAGACCCTTGGATTCATCCCAATAAGGGTCAATGGGAGAGTCATATTCTCTACAAAATTGAATTAGAGGCTGGAGCAATGTTCATTGAGAAAGATGCTTTCACCTATGTCTTCACAAATTACAAAGGTAGGCACGACCATGATGGAGAGGATCATGCCCATCAACACGAAGATGACATCAAATTCCACGGACTAAAATCTACTTTCGTTAATTCATCTTGGGCTGGAAAAGTTGAAGAAAAAGACAGTTCTGATTTTTATAGAAACTACATCATCGGAAGCGATTCGTCGAAATGGCAAAGTAAGCTACACGCTTATCGTTCTGTAAAACTTATAGATTTCTATCCGAAAATCGATTTGTTGCTAGAAGCCAAAAACGAACAACTCAAATATTCTTTCATTGTACACCCTGGAGGAAACCCAGATAACATTGTCATTAAACACGAAGGTGAAGATCAATTATTTTTAGATGAAGAAAACAACCTTCATCACATTACTTCTATCGGAAACCTGATGGAATCAAAACCTGTTTCTTACTTGTTGAATGGTGATAGAAAACGAAAAATAACTTCCGCTTATACTTTAAACGGAAACAAAACGAAATTTGACATTCCCGATTACGATCCCAATCAAACACTTATCATAGATCCTTTTTTAACCTTTAGTTCATTTACAGGATCTACAGCAGATAATTGGGGATTTACTGCAACACCAGATAAGAATGCTAATTTAATTGCAGGGGGTATAGTTGTAGGAACAGGTTATCCTATTTCTACAGGAGCATACGATGGTACTTTCAACGGAGGGGAAGGTTCAATTCTATGGGATGTATCAATTTCTAAATTCAACTCAAATGGTACCGCCTTACTCTATTCAACGTATTTAGGAGGGAGTGGTAATGAAACGGCACATTCTATCGTAGCCAATAACGCGGGAGAATTATTTATCCTAGGAGTTACGTCTTCAACAAACTTCCCGATGGCAGGTACACCGCATCAAAACACAATGAATGGTGGTACTTTGGTCCAAGAAAACTCTATACAATTTTCGGGTACTGACATATATATTGCACGTTTAAATGCAACAGGAACCAGCTTATTGGCCTCAACATATATGGGAGGTTCTGGCAATGATGGTCTAAATACAGGAAATTTACTCTACAATTATGGAGACCAGTTTAGAGGTGAAATTACCCTAGACGCAACTGGAAACGTATATTTCTCGAGTACTACACAATCTTCTAACTTCCCCACATTAAATGCTTCAGATAATTCACTGGGAGGAATTAGAGATGCTGTTGTAGGTAAGTTTAATTCCACACTAACCAACTTAATTTGGTCTACCTATTATGGTGGTTCTGGCGATGAAACTGGAAATGCATTACAAGTATCTTCTACAGGTAGTGTTTATTTAACAGGAGGAACAACATCGACCAACTTAAATATTAGTGGTGGTCAGACTTCCTCTTTCATTGGGGGAATGAGTGATGGATACTTGGTAAGACTCAATGGTACCAATTCTAATGTTCTAAGTGGTACATATTTGGGTACCAATGATTACGACCAAAGTTTCTTTGTACAAATTGATATGTCCGACAAAATCTACGTTTTTGGTCAAACAGAAGGAAGTATACCCATTACTCCAGGTAAATATGGTGTTGCGAATTCCGGACAGTTTATCATGCGTTTTTCTGAAAATTTAGCCAACAAGGAATGGCAAACGGTAGTGGGTTCAGGTAGTGGAACCGTAGAAATATCTCCAACGGCATTTTTAGTATCTGATTGTAATGAAATCTACTACACAGGATGGGGTGGAACTTTGAATAATCAGTTCGGACAAGCTACAGGTAGCTCTACAAACAATTTCCCTACAACTACAGGAGCTTATCAAACAACCACGAATGGAAACAACTTTTACATTGGCGTTCTCGGACCAGATGGAGTTGGATTGGAATACGCAACGTTTATCGGAGGAACAACAGGACCAAACAACCACGTAGATGGTGGTACAAGTAGGTTCGATAAAGGAGGAAGAATTTATCACGCAGTCTGTGGAGGATGTGGTGGTAATGCCAATGGATTTACAACCACTCCAGGGGTTGTTTCAACGACCAATCAAAGTTCAAACTGTAATTTAGCGGCATTTAAATTTGACTTGGGTAGTATTCAGTCTGCCCTCGGTGCTCCATCACCTTTTGTTTGTCTTCCGAATCCTGTTACGTTTCAAAACAATTCTACCAACGGTAATTCTTATTTCTGGGACTTTGGTGATGGAAATACTTCAACCCAAGTTGCACCGAGCCATACCTACAATACACCAGGACAATACCAGGTTATGTTAGTAGTGAGTGATAGCAATGGTTGCTTTCAAGACGATACAGCATACTTTGACATTGATGCTTTTTTATTTCAAGGCGCAATCACTCAACCGTCTTCCTCAATTTGTCCAAGTGACAGTATTCAATTAGAAGCTTCTGGGGGTATAAATTACAACTGGTCACCAGCCCAATTTTTAGATGACCCAACAAGTCCGACTCCAATGGCTAGTGTCACTCAAAACACAACGTTTACCGTTATCGTTTCAGATTCATGTGGTTCAGATACCTTAGATGTTCTGGTTGAAGTTTTTGATGTGAACACCAACAGCGCACAAGACACTATGCTCTGTTTAGGACAAAGTGCTGAATTATGGGTAAGTGGAGGTGTAAGTTATACGTGGACTCCCGTAAGTGGCTTAAATGTCAGTGATCAGGATACAGTTATAGCAACACCAAACACAACTACAAATTACGTGATTGACATAACCACCTCTGATGGTTGTGCGGTAGAAGAAGAAATTTTTGTAGAAGTATTCGACGATGTACCCACCCCAGTTTTGCCTGACACCGTTCCATTATGTAGAAATTCGAGTGTAGACATTACCGCAAGTGGAGGAACATCCTATACGTGGACTCCGCCAACAGGTTTAAATACAACCACTGGTGCTACGGTAACTTGTTCAGTGCTCAATGATCAATTATACACCGTAGGATTTACCAATGCATGTGGAACAGTTTATGACTCAGTATTTGTGGATGTAATTGTTGTAGATGCGCAAGCGGGTAATGACACTATAATTTGCCCTGGAGATACCGCATTTGTTTGGGCATCAGGTGGTGTTTCGTACAGTTGGACACCGAGTGCTTATACCTTCGATGCGGGAGCCCCTTCTACTTTTGTTTATCCGCCAACTGCAAGGATTTTTACGGTAGAAGTAACAGATATTAATGGTTGTATTGATACGGCGAAAGTTCTTATCGACCACTATCCTACTCCAGAGGTAACCACAAACAATGACCAATACGGTTTTATTGGTGATGTATTCGACCTAATTGCTACTGGATCCAGTCTAGGAGGGAACTATCAATGGACACCCGCTGAGACAGTTGATTGCCCAACTTGTGCTACAACAGTAGCTAGACCAGAAAACAGTACTACATACATCGTATTATTTACAGATGAAAATGGTTGTCAGGATGATGCAGCTATCAATATTTATTTCGACCCTATTGTTTACGTTCCTAACACTTTTACACCAGACAATGATGCGCACAATAACCTGTTTAAAGTAGAGGCCTCTAACGTAAAAGATTTTGAATTACTCATCTTTAACAGGTGGGGTGAATTAATTTATAAAATGACGGACCCCAATGACACTTGGGATGGTACTTATAATGGAGTTGTTTGTAAGGATGGTACTTATGTTTGGAAAATGACTTACAAAAGTATACGCGGTGAACAAACGGTTCAAACCGGACACATAAACCTTTTAAAATAGGGAGCTAGTTAAAAAGCATTCAAAAAAAAGTCCTCCCAAAATGGAAGGACTTCTTATTAATTCTCTTATTCCTAAATGAAGCGTTCATCGATTTCCATCACATGTCCACACTTATCACAAGTTCTATCCTCTTCTGAGTTGTAGAACTCCTTAAAGCGGGGTAAGAAATCCTCTTCAATATTTCTTAAATTGAATTTGTATTCTTTTAATTGATGATTACATTCATCACAGAACCACATTAATCCATCAATCAAATCCGTACCTTCCCTAACTTTTTCAATTACTAAACCTACTGTATTAGCAGGACGAATTGGGTTGTGTGGAATATTACCTGGCAATAAGAAAATCTCTCCTTCATTAATGGTAATATCTTTCGACTGACCATCTTCCTGAATTTTAACCGTAATACTTCCTTCTATTTGATAGAATAACTCTTCAGACTCATTGTAATGATAATCTTTTCTTGCATTTGGACCACCAACGATCATAACAATAAAGTCTCCAGCTTCAACATATAAATTTTTGTTACCCACTGGCGGTTTCAATAAATCTCTATTCTCTTCTATCCACTTATGTAAATTGAAAGGTTTTTTCATTTTATCAGAATTTGATTGGGAGCTAAATGTACAGAAAACTTGAGTATTTCACCAATTTTAATGTTAAAATACGCACATAAAAAAAGGGAAGAACCAAAGCTCTTCCCTTAAATAAAATAACTTATGTATTATTTCACAACCACTTTGTAAGTCGTTGAAGTATTCGCGTTAAATACTTTAAGCATGTACATACCTTCAGTTAAAGAAGACACATCCATTTTAACTGTACTTCCACTCATTAATACAGAAGAAGAAGTTAAAACAACTCTTCCATTTAAGTCTAAAATCATTACTTCCAAGTTTTCGTGCTCAATATTAGAAACGATATTCAACACATCAGAAGTTGGGTTTGGATACACCTCTAAAGCTCCATCTTCAAAGATTTCTGCACCCAAATAATCACATGATCCATCAACAACAACAACAACCGTTGCAGTATCATTTGGACAAACTCCATTTCCTACAACATAGTCGTAATTAAACTGTCCCGGGATGTTTGGAGAAACTGGCAACCCTATGATTTCGTTGTCTTGGTAATCGTACCATGTACCATCGATATTAATATCTCCAGACAAGGCATCCGTTAAAATAACCGGATTGTTTTTACATGTCGTTAAACTTCCATTGATACCCGCAGATGCTTGTTCAAACAATTCAACATTTACAACTGTAGTATCTTGGTAACAACCGTATTCCACTGTGTGTTGGAAAGCGTAAACTCCTTCTGACAACAAAGTAGAAGCAAACTCATTTGTGTACAATTGATTTGAACCTGTTAGATCCGTCCAAGATGAATTGATCATATCAAAGTTGTTAATTGCACTGTATAGATCTAGTGTATCACCTTTACAAATTTGCATGCTTCCGATAACATCACCTGCTGTGTAATCTACCTCAGTTAAACGTAGAGAATAGAACCCTGGCTGTGTGTAAGAAACTTGTGCAAAGTGCCCTAGATAATATGTATTTCCTGGTGTTAAACCACATAAAACCCAATTAGTAGCAGAACCTGCACCTTCATTCAAATCATCGTTATCATTTGCCCCGATTAATTGGTAGGTGCTCGTATCGTTACAATTAGAAATTTCGTATACCGCTGTTTTCCCCCAATATCCGTAATCAGATCCAGAAATTTTCACGTTACCACTTGCTGGTGCCTCGAAAGTAAACCATGTAGATCTCGCAGGATCTGGATAATTCCATGAACCTGAAGGGCTATTTGGTTGTGGTATAAAGTAAATATCTATTGGCCCTTCTGTAGCTCCAACATTTGTAAACACATTCAATTGATCATCCACAGCTATAGGCTGAGCATAACAAATTGTATCATTTAATAATGGACTTACTGAAACAATAGGTCCAAAGAATAAACTTGTATCACCATTTGTACATTTTGCTTGCACATAAACGTCGTAAACTGTACCGTGTGTAATATTAGGATCAACAATAGTATCTGTAAAGTTATTATCTACAGCAGTAATTGTTCCAGCATAAGGACTTTGTCCATTCATCGTTAATGAAATATTGAACTCATCCACTACCGTACCAGCATTCGTTGAAATCCAGTTCCAGTTTGCCATCAAAGAATCTACACCCATTGTTGTAGAAACACCAAATGGCGTTGCACAAAATGGTGCAGTTTGAATGTGAATATCTCTTCCTGTTCCAGTAGTAGATCCACAATCTGCATAAACGTAAATTTGGTAATCTGTCAATTGCGTTAAACCAGTGATTGATGCAGCGTTTGTATTTACAGTCATTGTACCTGTTCCGTTACCCGGTAAAAATCCTTCAGGTCCCCACTCTACAGTGTAAGACGTTGCCGAACTTTGACCAGCAGACCACGTTAAATCTATCTGATTATATAAGTTTTGCGTAACCGTAAGGTCTTCCACGTTTGGACAATCCGTGTAGAAGTAACGAATTGTATTGTGGTGAGATAATACCGTCGCATCATTGTATGATACTTCGTGCACCGTATTTGATCCAACCCAACCAATAGAAGCTTCTCCTCCGAAATCTGCAGTTTCATAAGGGCTACCAAATTCTACATCTTCGTAAACAACAAAAGTTTCTTGTGTAGCCTCAAAAAATTGAACTTGAAAGCTAATCTCATTACCAGACATAGCCGGAGTATTAAGTCTGTCTACAAAAGATACGATTAACACTCTATTCGGTGCAGAACCTTGTTCTTCCACGTAAAATGAACCTTGGCTCAACTTGTCCCAGAAAGGATAAACCCCTGGCGATAACGAAGAAGTAATGGCTGCATTATTTGTGTAAAGACCACTTGTTTCTTCACCAAACAAAATACCTCCATTTTCACTTACTGAAAGATTTGAATAACCTGTTCCTTCAACAAATATTGGCCAGTTTAAACTTACGAAAGCATTGCTGTTCGTATTAACGTAAAGACTGTTACTTTGACTTGCAATATCTACATAACCTAGTGGCGAAGCCTGGAAATCAAAATCTACATGGTTTCCTAAGTCATACGTATTGAAATTAACTATGTTTGAGTAACCAGAAGTATCTCCAGGAGCACAAATTTTTCTTACACGAGCTTTGTAAAAGTTATTTGAAGGAATACTGCTCAATGTACCTGAAACAGATCCATTGACAACAACAGACCCTAAAACCGTATTGATATCATTGAAGTCACTGTATTCAATAATGTAGTCTCCAGCATTTCCTGAAAATTCAATCCACGAGAAATCTGCAGTTGTAGCCGTTGAACCATTGAAGGCTAATTCTAGCGGACTCAAACAGTATGTATCTAAATCTAAAACCTCAATATCGTCTAATGCAATCTGGTTACGTGTTAATGCATTTGGTGAAGCTCCTTTGTTTGCAACAAATCTGAACCTTACTAAATTGGAATTGTAAACGTAACTCGTTAAATCATAAACGAAAGGTTTAAAATCTGATCCGTAGTCACCCGATAATAAGTCAACTTGAACATATGCATTACCATCGAAAAACTCTACTGAAATCGTGTTTGGTGAAGGTATTTGTGAGTTAGGGTAGAAAGACCTTAACCAAAAACGTAGTGTAGGAGTTGTTAAGTTAGTAACATCAATTTCTGGACTTTCAAGGACAACATCTAGTGCGTTGTATGTTCCATTGAAATAAACGAAGTCATCATTTTGAGCTCCATTCGTATGGTCATAAGTAGGGTTCATATCTCCGTACAAATAACCAGGAGTAATCCAAGTTCCTCCAGCTCCGGATGACTGTGTCCAACAAGTTGGGATTCCGTTGGTAAAATCTTCTAACCAGGGTGCCGTTTGTACACACTGACTGAAAAGATTACCCGCTGTTATGAAAATCATAACGAGCATTAATAATTTTTTCTTCATATGTTAATAATTTTAATCCTTGCAAAGGAAATAAGAACCTAGGAAAACTGGGGGTAAACAAATAGTAAACAAGGGCGTTTACCTACTTATTTATCTCCACCTAAATTGACTTCTTAGCAAGTCGTAATTTCTCCGAACTTATTACTATGCACGCTTAACACCCTTATAAAACAAGGTATTAAACCATCTACAACTAAAACTTTAACTTGGACTCCTATGAAACACTGATCTCTATGCGCCTTTTCGGTGGATTATTCAAAAAAAAGAGGGAAGCTCTCGCTCCCCTCAATTATTAACTTAAGATTATCTTATAATTACTCGATAATTACCTTAACATTTGCTACGGAATTTTCATTGTACAAGCTGAAAATATACAATCCTTTATTCAATGAACTCACATCAATTGTATTTGATTTACCTTCCGTGAGGAAAGAACTTTCATTCATAACAACTCTTCCATTCACATCGATAACTTGTAAGTGCATATCAGCTGTATTTACAGATGAACTCACGGTTACATTATTCGACGCCGGATTAGGGTAAACCTCAATTGCACCTGCTTCCAATTCGTTCAATCCTAAGAAATCGCAATTTGCCATCACTTGAACTACAACTAATGCTGTATCATCTGGACAAACTCCATTTCCAGTAATGTAATCATAATTAAACTGACCTGGAATTGACCCTACCGTTGGAATCACACTCGTCACCAAGTTATTTTGGGGATCATACCAAGAACCATCTAAATCAACATTTCCTGAAATACCATCGTACAAATTGATGGGTTGGTTCTTACACGCTTGAACAACACCATCATTTCCTGCTGATGACAATCCGTAAACTTCCACAGTCGCAACAGTTGTATCCATTGCACAACCATAGATTACGCTATATTGGAAATCATACGCTCTGTAAGCTACTATAGAGGTAGCAAATAACGAATCATTTTGGAGTTGTCCAGTCATTTCCAATTCAGACCAAGAACCGTATTGCACATCATTTCCGGCAATAGTTTGGAATAAATTTACAGTATCACCAGTACACACTTTATACGTTGATCCAGCAATACCCGCATTTAATACAACTTCTGTAAGTTTCATTGAGAATACACCTTGTGTTGAAGTTGACGTACTTGATGAATGCACCATGTAATACGTGTCTCCAGGAGTTAATCCACACACCACAAATTCCGGTGCAGAAGAACTTTGACCAAGCATTCCATTATCATTTGCTCCCATTAATGTGTATTGAGAGAAATCTGAACAGTTCGTTGTTCCATAAACAGCAACTTTCCCTGCATAAACATCATCTAAACAAGAAATTTTAACCTGGCCAGAAGCAGGAGCTATGAACGTATACCACATAGAGTTGTGAATACCCGAAGAACCCCAACCCATATCATCTTGATATGACGTAACAGGTGGATCAATAGTAGACTCGCCGGTCTGTACAGAAGCTCCATTATTACTTAAGTAGTAAACTGTTCCATCTACTGCTAATTCCTGCGCTTCACATACACTATCATTTGCATTATCTGCAATAACTGTTAATGGTCCTACCCATAAACTTGTATCGTTTGTTCCACAAACCGTTTGCATGTATACGTGGTACATCCCACTTGAAATGATAGTAGGATCAACGATATCTTTAGATAAAACTGTTGTATTCGTAGAATTCACCAATGTTGCATCATAAAGATCTGTGTGGATAGGTGCATATCTAATATTGAAAGATGTAGCTATAGAACCAGAACCATTTGGCATCCAGTTCCAAGAAGGACTGATAGAATCAACTCCAACTCCTACACTGATACCAAATGGCTCAGCACATGTAGCAGCGGTTTCAAAAACTGCACTATTACCTGTTGAACTAGAATTTACATTACAGTCTGCGTAAATGTGTACTTCATACGCCGTAAGTGCATTTAAATTAGGAATCGTATAAGATGTTGTAGTTGTAGTTGCCGATCCAATACCGTTTCCTGGAGTAAATCCTGGTAAGCCCCACTCTATTGTCCAATTTGACTCATTTGCCAAACCTGCTGTCCATGTTACACTTAATTCATTTGGAAGGTAACTAACATTAGAAATATCAGATACTTTAGGACAATCTGTATTGAAGAAGTGAACACAAGAATTATCTTTAAGATAAGTTGTATCATTAATAGAAACATCAATATCTCTTAATGCTCCACGAATTCCAATCTCTGCGTCTTTACCATTATTAAAACTTGGGTTTCCGAAATCTACATCATCATAAACAAACCAAAAGTCTTGTGTTGTCTCATCAATAATGATTTCGAAGGTAGCAGGATTAAAATGAGTTGTACCCGGATAATGTGTTCTATCTTTCCACATAATCACCAATTGACGGTTCGGGGCAGTACCCAAAACTTCAGTAAATACTCCAGGCACATCAACACCATCTATATCAATATCCAAATCTTGAACAAAAGGGAAAATACCATTAACAATTGATGATTGAATGTAACTGTATACACCAGCAGAAGTGTTGTTAATAAGCAAACCTCCATTGTTACCAATTCTTAAACTAGTAACTAAGTTACCTTGGTATAAGAATGGGAAAGGCATGGTAAAGTTCTCTTCTCCATCATCACTTAAAAGTAAATCCGTTCCTGTAGCAGAAATATCGATAAATCCAGTTGAAGGGCAAGCTTCATCCCAATCCATGAAATCACCTAAATTAAAGGTATTCGCTGCAACTGGTCCCATATAAGCAGATGTATCTCCCGCACCACATATAGAGCGAATGTAAAAATCATACATGGTTTGATTTGCTAAACCTGTTATAGTTTGTGCATTTGCCGTTGTGGGTGTAATATTTGTTCCTGTTCCAGGTGTAAATCCATCTACTCCATACTCCACAACATATGCTTGCGCCGAATTGGTTGATGTCCATGTTAAATCAACAGAAGATGATGTTGCATCCACCGCTGCTAAATCAAAAGTAGGATTACACCCTGTTCCCCCCGATACTTCTATAGTAAAATCAGTTGCAGATCCATATGTAAATCCTGCACAAGGATTAACAGGTAGAGCTCCACCTCTTTTATGAATAACACGCATGGTAAGCGCACCATTTACTGCATTGGTTGGAATAGTTAATGGGAATGTTGCATTGTGAGGAAAAGTACCAGCCCACTCTTGAATCTTTTCAGCATCTTGAAAGGATTGATCTCCATTCCAATCTACCCATACCGTTGTTAATCCTGCATTATTAGCAGTACCACATGTACCAAATACAGCATCAAACTGGTAGGAATTCCCTGCCACTACGTCGGCAATTGAAGATGTTAAATCTTGTACTCCTGTTACACCCGGACAACCTGTGTAACTGATGGTAGTGTTTACTCCCGCAAAATTCAAACTTTGTAAGTTCTCATTTAATGTACTCGAAGGACCACCACCACAAATTTGGGCATACGACATACCCGTTGAAACCGTCGCGAGAACGGCCAATTGAAGTTTATTAATCATGAGTTTATTTTTAGTGGGCGCAAAATTAATTAAAACTTCATGGGAAAAGCAATTCAAGCATAACAACTTTCAGCCTCACCACTATATTTTTAGGGCATAAAAAAAGGGGAGAACTTTCGTTCTCCCCTTCTAAATATTATAACGATCAATTATTTGATCACAACTCTAAAGCTGTTTTCAATTGAATTGTTGTATAATTTCAAGATGTAAACACCTGTTTCTAAACCTTCAACTGGTAAAGTTAATGCTCCACCCGCAACTAATGTTTCGTTAGCGATAGAAACGATTCTACCATTAACATCAACGATTTGTGCATTTAAAGCTTCGTGGTTTCCAACAGAAGTAATGTTCAATACATCAGATGTTGGGTTAGGGAATACTGAGATTCCTTCAATTTCAACATCATCTAATCCCATCCAGTCACAAGAACCATCAACGATAACAACAACTAATGCTGTATCATCTGGACAAACTCCGTTTCCTGCTACGTAATCGTAGTTAAATTGACCTGGGAAGTTTCCTGCTAATGGTAATGATTGAGTGATCTCAACATCTTGAGGATCGTACCAAGTACCACCTAAATCAGCATTTCCAGAAAGTCCTGCAGTCAAGTTAATTGGTTGGTTCATACAAACATTGATAGAACCATCGTTACCTGCACTAGAAGGAGGGAAAATCTTCACTTGAGCAACAATAGAATCGTAAGAACATCCTAAAGAAACTCTGTATTCGAAGTCATACGTTTGCGCTGCTAATACTGATGTAGCGAAATCATTAGGAGATACCATTTGAGCTGTATTCGCTAAATCATTCCAAACTCCGTATTGTACATCATAACCTGTAATTCCATTGAATAAATCAACAGTATCACCGATACATGCGTCAACAACTCCAGTGTTCGTTCCTGCTTCAAAATCTAAACCAGTTAAACGAATTGAGAAGTTACCTTGAGAGTTGTAGTTTGAAGAGTGTAACAAGTAGTATGTTTGACCTGGAGTTAATCCACACACAGCCCATTCTGGTGCTGCTGTGTTTCCAAATAACACACCGTTATCATTCGCTCCAATTAAGTTAAACTGGTTGTAGTCACCACAGTCAGTAGTTTCGTAAACCGCCATTTTACCAGACCAGTTTACATCAGTACCAGAAATCATTACATCTCCAGAAGCTGGTGCTGTAAATGTATACCATGTAGTTCTGTACATGTTCTGGTTGTACCATCCATCAGTCTCGTAGTATCCTGTTGCTGGTGGAGCAATTGCTTGAACACCTGCATCTAACTGAGCACCGTTATTGTACAATAAGTATGGGTTACCATCAACTTGTAATTCTTGAGCAAAACAAGATGAATCATTATCCATAAATGCTAAGAAGTTAATTGGTCCTGAGTAAACAGAAGTATCACCAC
>NZ_JBVCPV010000017.1:0-23963 GCF_057456495.1 Lishizhenia sp.
ACGTTTGCCGATGTACCTTTATTATTGATGAACCAAGAGATGTACAACTACTATCCTCACCTTTTCAAAACGGTCTACAATGAAAAAGGATTTTCTTTTAAGCATTTGCCTATGGGGGAGTTTTAAACAACCAATACTACAACTCTTCCCCTTCCACTTTTCTGTAGTTCCTTTCAAACCAAGCAACTACCCTATCATAGTTTGTCATCAATAGATAGCCTCCTACAACACGCACTAACTGAATACCCCAGAGTTTCTTAAACCTCCAATCAAACTCTTCAGTTGAAAAGGTATTGTTAAAAAGTACTATACTTTCATTGATTAAAACAGGTAAACTTGAAATAAGCATATACCCTCCAATTATGAAAGCTCCAATTTTCATAATGGATGAAGCGCTCATTCCTTTAAAATTAAACTCTTCACCTTCTATTCCATCTTCTAACTTTAGGAATTTTACAATATGCGGACTGAAATATACAAGTAGAACAAACAACAGGAGTTCTATAAACAGGCTCGTAAATTTCATACCAATAGAAGCAATATCTCTATTATCATTTATCAATTCATAAACTAAATCTGGTACAAATGAAAAACCAAACATCAACAAAGCATGTAAACTGAACAGTTTTATAACAATAATAAAGAAATCTTTTTTGAGCATAGGTGTATAATTTTGCTGTGCAAAATAGTAACATTCTTTAAATATTCCGTTGCTCGTTTACCACAGACTTTCTTAAATATTAATCGCATATTTGCATCGCTTATAATTTGACTATGAAATACATTTACATCCTTCTCATTCTAGCAATTACAACTACAAGTTTTGCCCAAAGAGAGACAAGCTTTACTCCAGAAGAAAAAGCTTATTTCTATCACATCGTAAAAAAGAGTCCTATACTCGATCAAAACATAGGTCGATACCTTATATATACAGGAGAAGATGTTAGAATGCCTAATGGTGAAGTGAATTTCGACAGTATAGAAAGTATTATTATTAGTCAGCCCGAGCTCTTAAAGTTCGACACCTACACCTTAGCCAAAGCACCGAAAGGAATTTTAGCAGAAGCTGCTAACAAAATGGCTTTGTGGGATTTAAACAAACTACTAAAAGCCAAACGTTCTAAGCAATTAGAGAAAAAAGGACTCGAACATAAATATCATCAATTCGAGGAAGTATTAAGAGGTCATCTTCCTTCAAGTGCCTTCAAAACGATAGATGGAAAAAAGGTAATCAACGAGAGGTTTGACAATGTAATGGACCCTAGCCTAAACTTTAAAAACAAGGTAACGATGGTTTCGTCTATGTCATTCTTAAATTTTAACGAGCAACAACAGGTTCTCAATGCCATTGCACTAGCCATCAACACCTATGTTAGCAATAGAAGTTATGAGATTTTCACGCAACTGGGTGGACAAGTTAGTAACTACCAAAACTTCCTTATTGCCGTTGGAGACGGAACCATGTCGTCTAGTGAATTTGTGGATAGAGAAAAAGACGAAAACAGCAGATTTAACGCAGCCCTACCAAAATCAAGTGGATTATTTCCTTACGAAATTCAAATTGAAAAAAGACTAGAAGGAAGACGTAAAACAAGTAAAACAATAGAACCTAGAAGAATTAATGCTACTAACATTTACACAAGTGGAAAAAACAAGGCTACCAATATTCACGTAGATGTTTACGGATACAACAACGAGAAACAAACTACAGTAGTGATAGAAAGAAATGGTTTAAGTTACCATTTGTTTGGCGCTGTAGATACGCGCTTTTTATCACCAGACTCTAGTTATTCTGGAAAAGCAACCTATTACAGCATCATTAATGCTTTAAGCAGAGATATAGCCCGTGTAAACGATATGATTTACGGGAAAAAAGGATATGATTACTGGATTGCTTACTGGGAAAAAGAAAAAGCGAAAACATCACTTTCTATTGATAAAACAGAAAAGAAAGTAAGTGATTACAGAGGAAGCACAACTATTTCTACAAAAACCAAAAAGAAAAAAGGAAAACACTACACTACTGTTGCTGATGGTGGAGATAAGCGTAGAGAAATGCAGGAAAAGGTTATTGCTTTGTATGGATATTACGACCAGTGTAAATCTGAAATCAAAAAATTAACCCTGGAGAAAGAAAAAGCGATGGAGCTTTTGAGTAACCTGGAGCGTAAAAAATCCAAAGCTATTCAACTCATTGGTAGACAGTGGGCCACTTATGAAGTAAAAGACGGACTCTACATCTTTGAAGACTCTTGTACCTTCGATTTATACACCCAAGAATTCTGGATACCAGAAACAGCCGAACCAGAAGCAATAGAAATTCGTGTATTAACGATTCCTTACGACTATAATTCAACAGATGCAGACGATAACATGGTCCACATCTCGGTTATGGATGCTTTACCGAAATATGCCAGCAAGCTTCAGTTTGCAGCCATTGATTTATTTGAGGAGAAAAGTTATGCTTTGGAAGGAACTTTATTCAACACACAAGACAGTATGGCTATGGTTGAATTGTTTGAAGCCCTCTTAGACAAGAAAATGAAAACAGAAACGGCATTCATTGCCGGAGGTATAGGGAAATGGAATGGTTCTGCAGTTGAAAAGGATTTCCAAGGAAGAGAGTTTGATGAATACCCAACACCTGCGCACAGAGACAGTATTTCCTTCAAGCGTTTACGTATCAATGAAATCTATGTAGACTTAAACCGTGGAATCAAGGTGAATATTCAATCCTTCACAGACCCCGTTTTAACAGACTTTAGTGTAAACAATGAAAAAATCAATGCTTTAAAGGATAAATATAAGTTTACAGACAACGATGTGCTTACACTTTATAGATGTGCACAATTAGCCAAGCAAATGCAACAAGAAACGACTGTACTTGCGAACATGTATTTGAGTCCGAAGGATGCTAAAAAAGTGGTAAAACGCATCAATAAAATGTTTAAGAAGGCAAAAATAAAGGTAGGTCCGGTAGAAGTAAAACTGAAAGACCTTTAGTCTTCCTCAAAGAAGGAATCGTGGAAATTCACGAGAAATAATTTTTCAGATGCTCGGGTAAAGCCGGTGTACAACCAATTAAAAAAGTCTTTATCCAGCATCTCTTCATTTAAGAACCCTTGGTCTAAGAATACAGCACTCCATTGCCCACCTTGAGACTTGTGGCAAGTAATAGCATAAGCATATTTTACTTGCAGTGCACAGAAATAAGGGTCATTTAATATACGAGCGTAGCGTTTCTTTTTATTTTTCTCCCAGCTGTAGTCTATTTCCAAGGCTTCCCACAAATCTTTCATTCGATCTCTTGAAAGATTAGGTGCATCTGAGGTTAAGGTTTCTAAATTGAGGTAAACTTCCAACTGATCCATCTCCGGATAATCCACCAATTCAACACTCACTTGGGCAAACAAAAAGCCATACATTTCTTCAAGTTTATGCAGCTTTCTTACCCGAATAATTTCTCCATTGGCCAAGAATCCAATATTGTTGTCTTTGGGTAACCATTTGTAATTGTTTTTTACAATCATCAAATAATCTCCTCCGACCAATACTTCTTCATACCACAAAATTCTACTCCTAATTTGAGCATTAAACAAATTGGCGCGTTTGTTACTTCGAGTAATCATAATAGTATCCTCAATACCGTAATTAGAGATGGCACTATCTAACTCTTCTTGTAACTCTTCTCCATTTATTCTTCGCAAATCAGCTTTTCCCCTCAATTCAAATTTTGGGTAACGTCCATTTTCTGCAGAACGCAGCAAAGTAGCATTATGTAAAATATCAGAATCTTGCGCTTGTCGCAATACTTCGGTAAGTTGAATATGGTAGGTATTATCTAGAAAATAATTGCTTTTTAAATAATCCTTGCTCAATGCCGGACTAAAGTTACACCCCACGGGAGGTAGCTGTCCTTCATCTCCAACGAATATTATCTTTGCGTTACCATTAGAATAAGCAAATGTGAAGAGATCTTGTAACAAGTTTTGCACATAAGTATTTCTTCCTTCTTGAAAAGAAGACTCCGCAATCATTGACGCCTCATCAACGATGATTACCCGAACACCAGCATCATTTGGTCGAACAAAAGCTGACCCTGGTTCCATCTCATCGCTTCCTTTATAGATATAACTATGTATGGTATAGGCTCTATGTCCTGCCTTATTGGCGAAAACTTTAGCTGCTCTACCCGTCGGAGCCAACAATGCAAACTTCTTAGTTACAGACTTTAAGGCATTCACATAAGCCGCCATCACACTTGTTTTTCCCGTACCAGCATAACCTGTAAGTACAAAAACATCCTTCTCTAATTTCTTATACGTAAACTCGATTAACTGATCAACAGCACGTTCTTGATCAAGGGTCATTGGATGACCAAACGACCTACTTACCTTTGCTTTAAAATCAGTTTTAGAATGCATGATTGCGAAGTTAAAAACTTTCTGTTCATCCATTACTTCTGTGCGAATCTAAACTCGCCTCTCCGGGTAATTGATTAAACGGTTCAAAAAAACTACTGTGTGAAATATTGAGCTATTAAAAAAATTGTAGTTTTGTAAGGCATAAATGAAATTCATAAAGAATGAACGGTTCTATAAACATTATTTTTAAGAAATATTTACTTGCAGCAATTATTGCAATATTAGGTTTGGTCTTGTTGATCTACGGATTAAACGACAAAAACGGTCAAGATTCACTTTTCGTTGTAGCTGCGGCTAACATTTTTATAGGAGGAGTACTTGCAGTATTGTTAAGCTCAGGAATTTTAAAGAGAAATTTGGTGATCGTTATCGCAGCATTATGTGCTGCAATAACTGTGTACATCGGTTACAGTTCTATAGAATCTGTAAATGACTCTATCGTTCACAATGAAAAAAGAACAGCTGCTGAATTACAAACGGTTCAAGTTTTAACTGAGATTAAAGACATTCAGAAAGCATTTAAAGATCAAAATGGAAGGTATGCTTCTAACTTTGATGAGTTGAAGAACTTCTTTGAAACAGGAACAGTTGAAAAATTGCAGTCTGAAGGAACAGTTCCTCAATACAAATTGAAGAAGAAGGAAAAAATGTTGTTGTACAACGCTAACCCTCCTTCTGATGAGAACATGACAGAATTGGAAGCATACAGATTGAAGTATGAATTCAACAACCCAACGAACATCCCAGGTTTGGATAACTTTAGAAGAGATACTTTAGAAATTCCTTTCAAAGAAAGCTTCTTAAGTAACAAATCAATGAAAGCGAACAGAGCTAGATTTAACATGGGAGAATTTGATATCGATGATATTAAGTACGTTCCTCTTTCTGAACCAAAATACGAATGGACAATGGTAGCTATTGACTCTGCTATCGTAGTTCAAGATACGATGCCAGTACTTAGAGTATACGCTGAAGAGCCTATCGCTAAGTACCAAGGTGGAACCAAAGACACAATTGGATTTGGTAACTTAAAAACAGGATCTTTAACAGGTACTTGGGAATAAGATATGTCTACACAACTTTGTATAAATATTACTGGAACCTCAGCACATTTTGCTGAGGTTCTTCGTTCTTCAGAAGAAGTTGTTGAACACTATCACCTTGAATTCAGCTCCTATGTGGAAGAGGAAATCAAAACTGAACTCCTCACCTTTATTCATGCAAATAACCTTCGAAGAGATTTTGATGAAGTGAGTTTAGCCTACTGGAGTAACACCTACACTTTGGTGCCCTTCAATCTTATAGATAGTAAAAATTACACGGACGCCTTTACCCTATGCTTTGGTGAAGGATTTTCTAAAAATGAGATTGATTACAACATGCTTCCCCAACTAGGAATTTCTAGTATTTTCCACCTTCCTTCATGGATCAAATCCTTTTTCATTGTAAAGTACCCGCGCATTGTGATACAACATGCTGCTACTTTATTTTTACGAGGAATGAACCAAGCCAATAGCTTTAAGCCGACGGTGGAGATAGAAGTAAATGATCAACATTTTTATTTGAATATTTTTGTACATGGAGAACTCAAATTTTCAAATGCTTTTGAATACAACCATGTAAACGATATTGTATACCACAGTTTGTTGGTTTTACAAAAATTAGAAATCAGTAAAGAAAACGGTGAGATCAGCTTAAGCGCCCTCAACGCCAAAATTGATTTAACAGAATTAAAAGAAACCTTTACTTCTATACAAGAATTGAGTAAAATTCAGATAGAAATTAAAGAACATCAATACATTAAACACCATTTGCTGTGCGTATAATTAGAGGTAAATTAAAGAGTCAACGTTTTAGTGCGCCGAAAGGATTTCCTTCTCGACCTACTACTGACTTTGCAAAAGAAGGATTGTTCAATATGTTGGAGAATCAGTATTCTTTAATCAATTTAAACATCCTCGACTTGTGTGCAGGTACGGGAAACATCACGTTAGAATTTGCCTCAAGAGAAGCTGGTTTTATTACATCTATTGATCAAAACTTTAAGTGTACGAAGTTCATTTTCGACCTCGTAAAAAAGCACAACTTACACGATGACGTAAAAGTGTACAAAAGTGATGCGGTAAAGTTCTTGCAAAAGACCAACGATACATACGACATCATTTTTACAGATCCGCCCTTTGCAGCCGATATTCATGATGACATACACCGATTAGTTTTCGAAAGAGAGCTTTTAAATCCTGGTGGAGTGTTAATCATTGAGCACGGTAGAGAATGTAACTTTGAAGAATACGATCATTTCCAATTTGTAAGAAAATATGGAGGTGTGAACTTTGCATTCTTTCAATTAGAAGACTAAAGTTAGCAGTCATTCAATCTCTTTTTTTCCATTAGAAAAATTTCTACTTTTGTAGGGATGCATAAACTACTCACATACATTTCTTTAGGAATTGTTTTAATCTACACATTTGGTGTAGGTGGTAGTTTCTTGCCGCTGTGTGAAAACAGTGATATTCAAATTGAACATGCTAAATTTGAACACAGAGAACACCCCTCTCACCTAGACCACAACCACGGCCACAGCTCCCTCATAGAGCATGGCGAGCATTATGATGAAGGAATATTTGATCTCATCCTTTGTTACCTCACGGAAAACGAACATTTAGGAGATTCTGTAAAAGTAGAATTCTCCTCTCCAGATCAAATTGCCCCCATATTCATCCTATCCATAGTTATAGCCTTTGCGCTAATAATTAGCATACCATTAGTTGACTTAAAAACGGGAAAACAATACCTTTTTTACACCACAAAAATCTACCACCCTCCTCAACGGAGACAAGATTTACTTCGCGGACCTCCCCTTAAAGTTTAAACATAGAAAATGCTCCTATAGAAAGGAGTGAGTATTCACACGTTTAAACTTTTTCTCATGATAGAAAAAATAATTTCTTTCTCTGTAAAGAATAAATTAATCATTGGTCTAATGACCATTGCGCTGGTTGTCACAGGAATTTGGAGCATCACAAAAGTTCCTTTAGACGCAGTACCAGACATTACCAATAACCAAATACAGGTTATTACACAGGCTCCTAATTTAGGAACCGAAGATATCGAACAATTCGTTACTTACCCCATAGAGGTGAGTATGGCCAACTTGCCAGGAATCGTTGAAGTGCGATCCATATCACGCTTTGGTCTTTCTGTAGTTACCCTTGTTTTCGAAGACGACATGGGAACCTACCTCCCCCGTCAATTGGTTTCCGAAAAACTCGTAGAAGTAAAGGCTGAAATACCCGCACAATTTGGAGAACCACATATTGGTCCCATAGCTACAGGACTTGGAGAGATTTACCAATACACCTTAGAGGTAGATGCAGCATACGCTCAAGAATACGATTTAAGAGAGCTTAGAAGTATCCAAGACTGGATTATTCGTAGACAAATGGCGATGGTACCCGGAGTTGTTGAGGTTAACGCCTTTGGAGGAGATGTAAAAGAATATGAAATCGCCGTTGATCCAGAAGAGTTAAGAGCAATGGATATAAGCATTACAGAAGTTTTTGACGCACTCGAACGCAACAACGAAAATACCGGTAGTGCTTATATAGAGAAAAATCACTTTGCTAATTTCATCAGAGGTGAAGGGTTGATAAAAAGCTTGGAAGATATCAAGCAAATAGTTGTACAAATAAAAAACGACATCCCTATCACCATTGGAGATGTTGCTGAAGTTCAATACGGAAATGCAATTCGTTACGGAGCACTGACCAAAGATGGAAAAGGAGAAGCTGTAGGAGGAATGATCCTGATGTTAAAAGGTGCCAATTCTAACGATGTAATTGCCAACGTACAAGAACGTATAAATGAGATTCAAAAATCTCTTCCAACAGGTGTACATATCAAGCCTTTTTTGGAAAGATCAGATTTGATTTCATCAACAACCTCTACCCTAGCGCGTAATCTTATAGAAGGTGCATTAATTGTGATCTTTGTATTGGTAATACTACTAGGTAATTGGAGAGGTGGACTCATTGTAGCCTCCACCATCCCCCTTTCGCTCTTATTTGCCTTTATCCTCATGCACTACTTTGATGTATGGGCCAACTTAATGAGTTTAGGAGCTATAGATTTTGGAATCATTGTAGACGGTGCTGTTATTATCGTAGAAGGAACAGTGTTCATGATACACGATAAATTCCTCAATAAAAAACTCAACCAACAACAAAGAGATGATGCAGCTATTTCTTCATCGAGTAAAATGATGAAAAGCGCCTTCTTTGGTCAATTGATCATACTCATCGTTTTCATTCCTATTCTTACCCTAGAGGGTGTTGAAGGAAAAATGTTCAAACCCATGGCTTATACTTTTATGTTTGCCATGATAGGTGTTATGCTCCTGTGTTTAACCTATGTGCCGATGATGTCGGCGTGGTTCTTACGCGGTGCAAGCAGCAATAAACTTTCGCGTGGTGATAAATTCATTCTTTGGTTAGAACGTATTTACACTCCGGCTTTACAGTGGGTTTTGCACAAATGGAAACTTGTTTTAACGCTTGCACTGCTTGCTTTAGGTTCGGTAGTATGGTTATTCTCTCGTATGGGGGGAGAATTCATTCCACAATTAGATGAAGGAGATATTGCTTACCATGTCATATTAACTCCTGGAAGTTCTTTGAGTGAAATGACAGCAACTACGACCAAGGTAGAAAAAATCATTCTAGAGAATTTCCCTGAAGCTAAAACTGTTTTGAGTAGAATTGGGGTGGCAGATGTTCCTACAGACCCAATGCCTATGGATTTAGCCGATTGTTTCGTAATTCTTAAACCTCAAGATGAATGGACGAGTGCTTCAACAAAAACAGAGCTCATTAAAAAAATGAAAGCTAAAATTTCGGAAGTACCTGGAGTAGCTTTTGAATTTACACAACCTATAGAAATGCGTTTCAACGAATTGATAACAGGGGTACGTGAAGACATTGCCATTAAACTCTTTGGTGAAGACTTGGATATATTGGCCGAAAAAGCTGAAGAAATAGGTCAACTCATTGGAGGTGTTCAAGGCGTGGGGGATATGAAAGTTGAAGCCACAGCTGGTTTACCTCAAATCACCATTGATTATAACAGAAGGAAACTGGCACAATATGGATTAAACATTTCAGACATCAACAAACTTGTTCAGAGTTCCATTGCAGGATCTAAAGCAGGTGTGATCTTCGAGGGAGAAAGACGTTTTGATTTGGTAGTTCGATTACAAGAAGAGAAAAGATCAGGTATTACCGACTTAAAAAATCTTTATGTTCGACTTCCCAATAATTCTCAAATTCCTCTAAGAGAATTGGCCGAAATAAGCTATCAACCGGGACCTATGCAAATTAGTAGGGATAACACCAACAGACGAACCTATGTCGGCATCAATGTTCGAGATAGGGATATTGCTTCTTTGGTAGAGGAAATCCAATCTATTCTCGATGAAAAATTAGACCTACCTCCTGGGTATTTTATCCGTTATGGTGGAGCTTTTGAAAATTTGGAAAGAGCATCAGCCAAATTAAAGTTAGTGGTTCCCATTGCCCTTTCTTTAATACTAATTCTCATCTTCTTTGCTTTAAAATCCATGTCGCAAAGTATCATGATATTCTTCGCCATTCCTTTTGCTTGTATAGGAGGAATATTAGCACTCTTCTTAAGAGATATGCCTTTTAGTATTTCGGCAGGAGTTGGATTTATTGTACTCTTTGGTGTAGCGGTGCTCAACGGCTTGGTTTTGGTGAGTAGTTGGAATGAGCTCAAAGAAGAAGAAAGCGATTTATCCTTAACAGATAGAATTTCTAAAGGAGCTAAACGTAGAATACGACCTATTTTATTAACTGCCCTTACAGACGTTCTTGGATTTTTACCCATGGCCATATCAACTTCGGCAGGAGCTGAAGTCCAACAACCTTTAGCCACAGTCGTTATTGGCGGTATGATCTCGGCCACATTACTTACCCTTTTTGTACTACCCATCTTCTATAAAATCATGGAAAATAAAAATTCAAATCCCTCATTAAAAAAGGCTGTTGCTGTACTTGCTATCTTGTTGGTGAGTCCACAATTGATGGCACAAGAAAAAGTGATCACCCAAGCCGATGAAGCAGTTTCTATTGCATTAGAGAACAACCAACGGGTGCAAATGAGTAAACTGGATTTACAGCAATACGAAGCCTTGGTTAAAACAGCGGTGAACTTAAATAAAACGAATATTGGGGTAAACTATGGTCAAATCAACAGTTATCAGAATGACTACGGTATATCTATTACACAAAGTTTTGAATTACCACATGTTTATTTACGCGATATAAGAGCCAAAAATGCACAGGTGAATATTGCCAAAAATGACCAAGCAATGGTTGCTTTGGGAATTAGTGAGGAGGTAAGAAAAACGTGGATGGAATTGAGTTACTTACATGCTGTAAAAGACATCCTTCAACAAAAAGACACCCTATTTACCAAGAACTTAAAAGCAGCAACACTGCGTTTAGAACTCGAGGGAAGCAACATACTTGAAAAAGCAAATGCGGAAACTCAACTCCTTCAGGTAAAGAATGACTTATTCATAAATGCTCAGGATATCTCTATTCAAGAGAACAAACTTCATTTCTTACTGCAAGACAGTTCAAACTACAGTTTTGATCCTCAACTACAAATCCTCGATTTGATGCTTTGGAATAAAGACAGTTTAGCAGTACATCCAAGCATACAAAAACAAGATGAACAAGTAAAATACTCTGAAGCGCAATTGGCGGTAGAAAAGTCGAAGTTAAGTCCAACATTCACCCTGGGCTACTTCAACATCTCTATGATAGGTTCTCCCTACTTTAACACTCCAAGTGCAAGTTATAACGACAGATTTCAAGCGGTTGAATTAGGCGTAGCAATTCCATTGTTCTTTGGAGCTCAAAAAGCACAAATTAAAGCAAGAAACATTGCATTGGATCATGCTAAAACCAAGAGTTCTTATGCCTTAAATGACCTCACCAATCAAGTTGAAGTTGAAATATTACGTGTTGAAAAAGAAAAAAACAACTTAAAATATTTTGAAGAGAAGGCATTGGTGCAGGCAGAACTCATTCTTGAAAAAGCACAATTGAGCTACCAAGAAGGAGCTATTGACTACATCGAGTATTTCCAAAATATCAATTTCGCTTTAGACATTAAAGTGAAATACTTGGAAAGCATTAACGCTTACAACCAATCCATTATTCACCTGTCTAATTTATTAGGTAAAAAATAACACCATGAAAAAATTATATAGCATATTCATATTGACCTTGGCTTTAACCGCATGTCAAAATGATGCAAAACCAGATACAACAGAAGCCCACAATCACAATCATGCTCACGATGAGGCAAAAGAACCTCATAACGACCATGAAACGGAGGGGTACCATCTAACAAAAGCAAAATTCAAAGAATTGGGGCTTATTGCAAACAGTTTACAATATGTGAACATCAACAACTGGGTTGAGGTAAATGGCTTTTTACAAGTTCCCCCACAAAACGAAGCTACTATTACTTCAATTATTGGTGCCAACATCAAAACCATTCAAGTGATAGAGGGTGAAAAAATCAAGAAAAACCAAATTCTGGCTTACTTGACTCACCCAAACATTATTCGAATTCAAACACAGTATGTTCAAAGTAAAAGTCGTCTAAATTTCTTAGCACAAAGCTTAGAGAGAACTCAAAAACTATACGATGAACAAGTAGCATCTGGAAAGGAATTTCAAGCCACTGAAGCTGAATACAAGGCTACCAAAGGTGAAGTTTTGGGATTAGAAGCAGAATTAAAACTCCTATCAATAGACCCTAAAAAGGTTGAAAATGGAAAAATTTATGAGGCTATTCCCGTTTTGAGTCCAATCTCTGGTTACATCCGTAAGGTATTTGTTAAAACAGGTCAGTTTGTCTCTCCATCAAAGGAAATGTTCGATATAGTAAATAACGATCATGTGCACGCCGATTTAATGGTTTTTGAGAAAGACGTTAACAAAGTGAAAGAAGGACAAAACATCAGTTTCACACTTCAAGCAACTCCAAACAAAACGTACACAGCAAGAATTTTCAGTGTAGGTAAAGCTTTCGAATCAGACCCTAAGGCAGTTCACATACATGCCGACATCATAGATAAGAAAGATTTTATGCTCCCAGGAATGTACGTGCAAGGAAAAATAAGCACAAGCAACACTGCTGTGATGGCACTTCCCAATGAGGCCATTACCACAGACAAAGGCAAAAAATATGCATTTATCTTAAAGGATGAAGGAAATGAATTTGACTTACAAATGGTTGAGGTTGTAGTTATAAATACCAACGAGAAATATTCATCAATTGAATTGGCGGAAGATTTAAAAAAGCAAATTTTCTTACAAAACAAAGCCTACTATATGATGGCAGAATTGATGAAAGGAGAAGCCGAACATTCTCATTAAATCGTACCAAAAAATGAAATTGAGGAGGGACACACGTCCCTCCTTTCCTTTTTTAAATAGGATTTCAATTTTCATTCAAAAAATCACCTGAATATATTCACAAAGAATCTTTATCTTCATGGCGTGAAAAGTCTACTTACTATACTCATGGTTGCTTTGCTCTTTGCCGGATCCTTTTTGGCAAAAGGCTTGAGTGTATATGAGAATTTGTGTAGAACTTCTCAACAAGAAAGCACAAGTTTAAGCTTTCAAAGTTGTAAACATCAGCAAGAAGAATTGCACGAAAAGTCTTGTTGCCAGCAACCTCCAGCATGTTGCTCAACTTCACAATCTGAAGAACCAAGTATCCAAGTACTGTGTTGTACTTCTCAGCTTAAAAACATAAGTAACGGCTTAGATTACAATCAACAATTCAATAAAGAACTATCAACAAACCTCATTCAAACTGCACCAATTGTTCCTAAAACGATTGAACTTAGTGCGTTAAACATTCAAAAGGATGGTGGAGAAATTATAGATGGCCCTCCTCTTCTCAGCAGAAAAATATATCAACGAATTGCCTGCTACCTGATTTGATAACAAAGCTTATCAAACACATTATGCTACCCTAGCATATAGAATAAAATCTCTTGAATTAAACGGCTTTTTGCCAAACTATAAACTATAATTTTTTGGATAGTGATATCCAAACCCAAAAACACACACATGAAAAATTTATTACTTTTTTGCGCCTTAGTCTGTACAGCTTTTGCAAACGCTCAAGTAGACGTAAATTTATTAATACACCACACCTTCGACGGTCAAACTTCCGTATTGAACACCCCTGGATTTACACGAAATAATGAAGAAATAAAAATAACTAGAGTTCAATACTATGTTACGCGTATTTCTGTTATTCACGACGGTAATCAAGAAACAGCGATTTCGGATGATACAGTAGCGTTAATAAATGTAGAAGACGGAATAAGTACTACCATTGAATTAGGAGAAGTGAATGCTACTAATTTAGAAGGAGTGAAATTTCACATTGGTGTTTATTCACCCGTAAACAGTGGAAACCCTTCTTTATACCCACAAGGTCACCCTCTAGCACCGCACAACCCATCAATGCACTGGGGATGGGCTGCAGGATATAGATTCGTTGCTTTTGAAGGTGTTGCCGGAACGAACTTTTCTCAATTATGGCAATTCCACGGATTAGGTGATGCAAATTATTTTGAAACACAAGATTTGATGACTGCCACTACAACAATTAACGGAGTTGAAACTTTTGAAATCAATGCCGATTACAAATCTGCCTTAAACGGTCTATACGTATCACAAGGATTAATCTCTCACGGTGATAACGGAGAAGCGAAGAAAGTACTTCAAAACTTTAGTAATAGCGTCTTTTACCCTACCGCTATAGCCTCTACTGAAGATGTTACTACTCCAGCTACAGAATTGGTTGTTTTCCCTAACCCGAGTACAAATGGAAATGTAAACATCACTGCAACGAAAGAAATTTCAACACTCTATGTTTATGATGCCAAAGGGCAAATCATCTCTGAGGTAAACCTTGAAAACCAAAAAGAAACACAGATTCAATTGAAAGACAAAGGGGTTTACTTCATTAAAGTATTGGATATTGACGGAGTATTAACAACAAGAAAACTTATATACTAAGATGAAAGTAAATCAAATTTTGATCGCTTGTCTTGGTGGAGTTTTATTGTTTGCATCTTGTAAAAAAGAGGATGATAAAGTGGTTGAATACAACCCTAAGGCCTACACAGTAAATTTTAAAAACAATACATTACCAAATTTCATTGTTGCCACAGACAATCCCTTAACGGTAGAAAAAGTAAAGTTAGGTAGGATGTTGTTTTACGAAAACAAACTTTCTCGCGATGGCTCTGTGAACTGTGCAAGTTGTCATAACCAAGCCAATGCTTTTTCAGACACCAACCAATTTTCTTTTGGTGTAGATAATAGTGTAGGGAAAAGACAAGCCATGGCTATTTTTAATATGGCATACAACACCAACCAGTTCTTTTGGGATGGTAGAGCAGATCTTTTGCGCGATCAATCGCTTTTACCCATTCAAGATCATTTAGAAATGGACGAAAGTTTGGAGAATGTTGTAAGCAAGTTGAAAAATGACCAAGAATATGTAGACCAATTTACGCGTGCTTTTGAAAACGGTGAAATTAATGCTACCAACATCTCATTGGCCTTGGAAAACTTTATGAATTCTATTATTTCAGAAGATTCAAAATACGACCGATTTTTAGCTGGAAAAGTAACACTTACACCAAGTGAAGAAAGAGGTAGAAAACTCTTTTTCCAAGAGTACAACGAATTCTTCCCTGACGATTCAGGTGCAGATTGTGCGCACTGTCATTCAGGAAATAACTTTGAAAATGATTTGTATATGAACAACGGTTTAGATACAGATGCAGATTTTGAAGACTTCGGACGTGAGAACGCTACGAATGACCCGGCTGACAGAGCCAAGTTTAAAGTAACTTCTTTACGAAATATTGCGGTTACTCCACCCTACATGCACGATGGTCGATTCAACACTTTGGAAGAAGTGATTGATCATTACAATGAAGGAGTTAAGAATTCCAGTACAGTAAACCCAGCCTTGTTGGGAACAACTTCAACAGGACTTATGCTGGATGCTCAAGAAAAGCAAGACTTGATCAACTTCTTGAAAACTTTAACCGATGATACATTTTTAAATAACCCAGAATATAAAAATCCACATTAATGAAAAAAGCAATCCAAGTTTTAGGAGTAGTCAGTTTAGTACTCATGAGTTGTCAAAACACTAAAACAGCTGAAGTTGAAGCAAACTTTAATGTACAGGGAAACTGTAACATGTGTAAGAGTACCATTGAAGGATCAGTAAACAAAGTTGAAGGTGTAAGTTTTGCCGAATGGAATAAAGACACCAAGCAAATGATGGTTAAATATGACTCTACTCAAGTGAGTTTAGATGAAATAAACCAATGTATTGCCAACAGCGGTTACGCAACTGAAAACCATGAAGCGAACATGGAAGCTTACCAAAAGCTACCTAAATGCTGTCATTATAAAGATTAAAAAGTTGATAAGACATAAAAAGCCTCGTGAAAACGGGGCTTTTTTTTATGGTTGATACCCAAATCGTTCATCAAGCATTTTAAAACACTTCGGAAAATAATCTAAAAGAATAGCCAATTCCATCTCAAAATCATTAGAATCGATATAATACGCACCGTCTACTGGCCAACGCTCAAAGTTAGATTGTATATACGGACGAATTTGCTTTTCCATAACCTTCACCTTTTTAGTTAAGTTTTCACTGGAAAAAACACCACTAGAACGCAATGCTTTATACCTCTTCTCCAGTTGATGAACATACGTATTATCTCCCCCTATACTCATTAATCGTTTTATAACAATAGCGCGTTCTGGATCAGCATTTCTATCAAGGTCATTTCTATCACCATTACCATCTCTTCCGAAAGAGTGATCATAATCCCAAGGAACAATTCTTACCCCCAAACCATCATTTAATCCATAACAATAGAAATTCTTCATTATCCCATCACTATTATTGGTCACCAACAACAGTAGATGCCAATCCATCAAATTATTTAAGTCAAAATATTTATCGATGTTTTGGATGAATACCTCAGCAGAAGAATGAAATAGAAAATGATTCAATTCATCTAACAGAACATTTTTATTTGCTTTATGAAATTTGGGATATTTTTGAAAATTGTAATTCCCGGTACGCACAATACTATCGTTTTGATGATTATAAAAAACCTCAGGTTCTTTAAATAAAAACGCACATGTATCTCCCTTTTTAGCTCCTATCAAACTTCTATTTACACGTTGAATAGCTGTATAAAGTCCGTGAAACTCCCCATTATAGCTGACAGTTAAAAAGGTACTTTGTGGAGCTATATTGTTTACAGACATCTGTCTAAATAAATCATAAGACAATTTATGACGCATAAAAGTTTTGTCTATGTAATTGGCGTGAAGAATCCAATCATCTTCTTTTGGTAAACCACAAAGTTCGAATTTATCGTTAAGCTCTAAACTGTAATTATGTTTGCCGTAGGCACTAGATAATCCACCACGGCATTTAATTCCACCTTTCAGATGAAGCGTGTCGAAATTTGAGCTAATATAAAGAATAGAACAACTATCCTTTTCTTCCCAGCCAACACCTTGCGGCATATCAATAACGATATGTGGAAGAGGTTTTACCTTTTGATACTTACTTGTACATGAAAACAGAAGTAAGGTCAGTATTATGAAATAAAAGTGGTTCATGGTTAGGTGTAAAATTAACACAAAAAAAAGGCTTACAAATTTGTAAGCCTTTTTTCTCTCCAGTGGCGTGAGGGAGATTTGAACTCCCGACCTCAGGGTTATGAATCCTGCGCTCTAACCAACTGAGCTACCACGCCTTATTTTTCTTCAGAACCGTTGTTCTTAAATCGGGTGCAAATATAATTTACTTTTATGGAAAAACTAAACTTTTTTAAAGTTTTTTTTCAAGCTTTTTCTACTCACCTCCCTAACCTTCTACTTTTCAATATGGTATAAGAAAAATATTTTTTAAACTTTTTCCATTAAGATCTATCATCTTCGTGTAACACCTTTGTGTGGTGTTTAAGCGTACGTAAAATCAAAGTGATACTAAACGCAACAACCAAAACAACCAGGTAGTACAACCTGAATTCTATTTTACCTGTAGTAAACCAATCTCTAAAGAAATCAACAAATACAAACCCAAGCATCGTAGCGGTTACCCCACTATACTCTCTTCTTAATATTGTTTTCATTGAGAATTTAATATCGTTCTCCTCGTAGTTCTTAAAACTTGGAATAAATGCAGGTACTTTCAAAGACCAGTTCACGTAATCTTCTCCAAACTTTCTTTCCAAAAACCTTTCTTCAGCAAACATGATTCTTTCGTAGTACAACCAAAATGCTAAAGATACCAATACAACAAACCAAATGTTACCTGTATAAGCCACAATACCTATCCACATAAAGTAATTACCAACATAAAGTGGGTGACGCATTGTAGAGTAAATTCCTTTTGTATTCAAGGCTTCAGCAACTTGCTGTTTCGTATTTCTACCCGATGTATTCTTGTTACTTGTACCAATTGCGATAGCTCTAATAATTTGTCCTAACAACGATAGGACTACAGAAACAACTAACAATGCAGTATAGTACCATCCCTCTTTTTCAAAGCAATCATAGTTCGTAAAATAAACTACAGGTATCGCCAAAAGGAACAATATTGTTGGGATTTGACCTCTGTAGCGAAATAAAAAATTTCCAGATTTTTCAAAAGAGTGTACTAGTGCCATTTAAAAGTTTTTGTATATTTCAAGCAATTAATTTCCAGCCGCGAAGTTAAATAATTAAAACTTAAACCAATTATGTCGGATAAAATTAAATTCGAACAAGAGTATTTGCTAAAAACATCACCCAAGGTATTAAACAACATGTTAATGACCCCAAGCGGACTAAGCGAGTGGTTTGCAGATGACGTTAACATCAAAGAAGATATATACACATTTATATGGGATGGTTCAGAAGAACAAGCCCGACTTTTAACAAAAAGACCTAACGAATCTATCAAATTTAGATGGTTAGAAGACGAAGAAGAAGGACTGAACACTTATATCGAATTGAAATTCAAGGTAGACGGCATGACCAAAGAGATTGTTCTTTGGGTAACAGGTTTTGCATATGAAGATGAAATGGAAGAGATACAAGACCTTTGGGAGAACGCTATTGGCGATCTAAAAAGAGTTCTTGGAGCTTAGACAATAGATTTTCATTTTTTTCGTATACATTCGCAACTCTAAAAATTGCTTGTGAATAGGCTAAGTATTTTTTCTATAAAATCATTTGGAGGTCCCCTTCTGGCGACCTTTCTTATTTCCATGTTCATGCTACTCATGCAGTTTTTATGGAAATACATCGATGATTTACTGGGAAAAGGATTAGATACGGTAATCATTTTAGAATTACTTTTTTACGTATCTGCCAGCCTACTGCCACTCGCACTGCCCTTGGCCATACTACTAGCTTCCATTATTACCCTTGGAAATTTAGGGGAGAAAAACGAATTAACAGCATTAAAAGCAAGCGGCTTATCTTTATACCGCATACTAAGGCCTTTGACCTTTGTTGTTATTCTATTAGCTATAGGAACCTTTTATTTTGCCAATTATGTAATACCTGTTGCGAATTTAAAGTGGCATTCCATTATCTGGGATATACAGCAAACAAAGCTGACTAGTTTCTTAAAACCAGGCTCATACACAGATGACATCGATGGTTTTAGCATACGTGTAGTTGAAAAAACCGATAACAAAGTTACAGGTATTACCATACACGATCATACAGACGAGAAGGTTTTAAAAACCATTACGGCAGAAAAGGGAGAGTTTTTCAAATCTAAAAAGGGAGATGTACTTTTCTTAAAATTAGATAACGGTACAGTTATCGAAGAACTTTCGGAAAGAAACGGACGCAAGAAAAGTGAAATAGGAAAAGCGTACAGAGCGGGAAGGAAATCAAAGTTTACCACGGCAACGTATAAAATGAACATGAGTGGTTTCACCGTAGATAGATCGGAAGACGAACGCTTCACCAATGAATATGAGATGCTCAACGTATTTCAAATCAATCATCTTTTAGACTCCTTAAAAACAGATTACAAAAATGTTTCCGATAACTTTGAAAAGAGAGTTCGCGGAGATTTACAATATTATCAAAGTATAGATTTTTTACCTGCTCAAAGCGCAGAAAAAGAGGATGCAGACAGTAGCTTCTTAAATCAAGATAGTGTGCACATCAATTTAGAAGAGTTAACCGACGAAGATTTGGCAAAAGCCTATAAAACGGCACTTACTCGAATAAGAGAAAAGCAAAGAAAACTTAATGGTCAGCTAGATTTTGAAGATGCTAAACACAATAACTTAAGAAGATTTAAAATTGAATTTCATAGAAAGTTTGCACTTAGCTTTACCATCATCGTACTCTTTTTCATTGGAGCACCTTTGGGAGCTATTGTGAAAAAAGGAGGTTTTGGAGCACCTGTAGTGATTGCTGTATTGCTCTTTATGATCTATTTTGTTTTAATCAGTGTAGGTGAAGGAATGGCAGAAAGCTTTGTAGTATCTCCTTTCTGGGGTATGTGGGGCCCAAGTTTCATTCTTGCTCCTTTTGCAATATTTTTAATGATCTCTGCCGCGAATGACAGGTCTCCAATAGACGTCAAAGCATGGCAAAAACGTTTGTCTCGTAAGAAATGAAAACACTTCACTTCACAAACAAACCCATATACCCGGTTATAGACGGAGGATGTGTTGCTATGAAAAACACGGCCGACTTACTGGACCTTATCGGTGAGGATTTAGAAGTGACGCATTTTACACTCGCCACACACAAGCATCCTTTCTCATCCAAAGCTTATCCAAAGAAAGAAAATCGATTAACTTATTTTCAGGAAATTAATACGCAAATCAAAGCTTTTCAATTATTGAAAAATTATTTTGCTTATGTACCTTATAATGTTCAACGATTTTACGACGAAAGTGTAGTAAGCACACTGAAGGATCTTTTGGAAGAACACGAAATAGACACTGTAATTATGGAGAGTATTTACCTCCTGCCCTATTTACATGTTTTTGATAAACAAAAGGTATTTGTTCGTACTCATAATGTTGAGTGGAAACTATGGGAAGATAGAGCTAAAAGTGAAAACAACCCTTTAAAAAAGATCTACACGCAACACTTAAGTAAACAACTCAAAAACTACGAGGAAAAAGAGTTACGCAAAGTGGATGGTGTGCTAAGTATTTCAGAAAAAGACGAGAGTTGGTTCAATACATTTCACCCCAATACAGCAGTTGTTCATACGAGTTTACAGACGAATCATACCTGTCCTGACTACACTCAAAACGACTTTTACTTCTTAGGAGCCTTCGATTGGGCACCCAACAAAGAAGCCGTTCATTGGTTACTTGAAAAGGTCTTACAAGATAAAAGTCACGACTTTCAAATTCATATTGCCGGAAAGAATTTATCTAAAAATTTATTTTCAGAATACCCCTATGTGCACAACCACGGAGAAGTGGAAGATGCAGATGCCTTTATCGCTGCGCATGGAATTGCTTTGGTACCACTTCAAACTGGAGGAGGTGTTAAAATGAAAGTTCTAGAAAGCTTAAAACACGGAAAACCAACTGTTTCAACACTAGAAGGTATACGTGGTCTAGCACTTAAGAATGGCGAAAATGTTGCGTTGACCGAAAATGAAGAAACCTTCTTCCAAGCCATGCTTGAATTGAAAAAAAATGAAAAATCAAGAAAAGCACTAGGTTTAGGTGGGAAACAGTTTCTAAATGATAATTTTGCACAAGACAAAGAAGCGAAGAAACTCCTTGAATTCATCAGCAAAACATAAAAAGAAACTTGTTGTTTTAACCTCACGTTTTCCTTTTCCTCTGGAGAAAGGAGATAAATTACGTGCCTTTTATCAAATCATAGAACTTTCCAAAGTTTACGATATACATCTTATTGCTCTTTCTGAAATTGAGTTGAAAGAGGAATGGAAAGGTGAAGTAAAAAAATACTGCAAATCGCTGCATATTTTCAGACTCAACAAATTTCAAAAATTATTGGGTACAGCTCTGCAACTGCTTACCAACAAACCATTCCAGGTTGGGTATTTTACTAACTATGGTATTAAAAGACAGGTCAATCAATTGTTAAAAGAGATTGTTCCAGATCATATCTACTGTCAGTTAGTAAGGCCGGCTGAGTATGTTAAAAACTACCACGCTTGTCCGAAAACCATAGACTATATGGATGCTTTAAGCAAGGGAATACATCGTAGAATTGCGTTAGCTCCTTGGTACAAACGTCCCTTCTTTAAAGCTGAATACCAACGTTTAAGAAATTACGAGCACAAAATATTTGATTATTTTGAGCACCACACGATAATTACTGCTCAAGACAGGGAAATGATCTTTCATAAGGACAGAAATAAAATCGCCATTATACCCAATGGTGTTTCTCCAGCCTTTTTCAATTATGAACAAGAACAAGAAGTCCGCAAAGATTTAGTGTTCACGGGAAACTTAAGCTACCCTCCCAACATTGAAGCGTGTCTGTATTTAGGGCAAAACATAATGCCTGCACTTCCTGAACTACAACTTCAAATAAGTGGTGCAAACCCGGCAAATGAATTAAAAGGTTTAAAGAATAAAAATATAGAAATCACCGGTTGGGTAGATGATATACGCAGCGCTTATGCTTCAGCCAAAATATTTGTAGCTCCTATGTTTATTGGTACTGGACTTCAAAACAAATTGCTAGAAGCAATGGCTATGGGGCTACCTTGTATCACCACAACTTTGGCAAACAATGCCCTGGGTGCAACAGATAAAGAGTCGATTTTAATCGCAAATACAAAAGAAGAATTTGTGGAGGCTATTCAAAATCTCCTTGAAAATAAAGAGTTATATACACACATACAAAGGAATGCAAAGGCCTTTGTAAACGACAATTTTAATTGGCATTCGTCATCCATGCGTCTTATTGACCTCATGAATACATAAACTAAACCAACTAAAGTTGTTAACTTTGCAGAAGATTTAGAGAAAAATGGAAAACAAACTCAATACAATTGAAGAAGCTTTAGAAGATATTAAAGCTGGAAAGGTAATTATAGTTGTAGATGATGAGGATAGAGAGAACGAGGGTGACTTCTTAACCGCTGCTCGTAATTGTACTCCAGAAGTCATCAACTTTATGGCAACTGAAGGTAGAGGTTTAATCTGTGCTCCATTATTAGAAGAAAAGTGTGACGAGTTAGGTTTGGACTTAATGGTAAAAACTAACTCTGCTGCATACGAAACTGCATTTACTGTTTCTGTTGATTTAAACGGTCACGGTTGTACAACAGGTATTAGTGCCAGTGACAGATCGAAAACAGTTAAAGCATTAATTGATCCAAATATTGATCCTTCTGAGCTAGGTAAACCAGGACACATCTTCCCGCTTAGAGCCAAAAAAGGTGGAGTTTTGAGAAGAGCTGGGCATACTGAAGCTGCTGTTGACATTAGCCGTTTGGCAGGATTCGAACCAGCAGGTGTTATCGTAGAAATTTTAAATGAGGATGGTACTATGGCCCGACTTCCACAGTTGATGGAAATTGCCAAAAAACACGACCTTAAAATCATTTCTATTGAGGATCTTATCAAATATAGAATTCAAAAAGAAACTTTAATTACGCGTGAGGTATCTGTTAAAATGCCTACCAAATTGGGTGACTTTGATTTATACGCATACGTCAACAAAAACACAGGTGAAGAACATTTGGCTTTAGTAAAAGGTGAATGGACAGAAGACGAACCTGTACTAGTTCGTGTACACTCCTCTTGTATAACAGGAGATATCTTTGGTTCTTGTCGTTGTGACTGTGGTCCGCAATTAGATGCTGCCATGGAACAAATCAACGAAGAAGGAAAAGGTGTGATTGTATACATGAACCAAGAAGGACGTGGTATAGGATTAATGAACAAGCTTCGTGCATACAAATTGCAAGAAGAAGGTTTAGACACTGTTGAAGCCAACCATAAATTAGGGTTCAAATCAGACCAAAGAGATTACGGAATTGGAGCTCAAATTTTAAGAGACTTGAACGTTCGTAAAATGCGTTTGATGTCTAACAACCCTAAGAAAAGAACAGGATTGATTGGATACGGATTAGAAATCGTGGAAAATGTTCCTTTAGAGATCAAGAGTAACATTCACAACGAATTGTACTTAAAAACGAAAAGAGACAAATTAGGTCACTCTCTAAAACTAGAGAAATAAGACTTACTCTATAGCTTTATATTTGGCCTTGGCTGCATCGCGGCTGAGGCCATTAAAGTGCCACCATTCGGTACTTAACACAGTATAACCTCCATAACGCATCATTCTTCTGAGCAACAACCTATTCTGCAATTGTTTGTCAGAAATTGCTCCAACTTTCAGAAACTCT
>NZ_JBVCPV010000018.1:0-23827 GCF_057456495.1 Lishizhenia sp.
ATGCGTGTAAATATGTGTGGAAGGCATGCCAATCTCACTAAACCTGGGTGTAAGTGGTTTGCAAAGGATAAAAAGATAGTTGAATATAATAAAGAGCGTTATAAAAAGAACAAGGCTCGCGTAAAAGCTGAAATAGAATTAATAGATGAAATAAAAAAGGTTAGCGAGCGCTAACCTTTTTTATTTTGATGGGTAAATGTATAAGCTTTACCCAATACGTTTTCTGGTGTGTTTTGAAGGAGTTTTAAGTCCGTTCCATCAAATACTCCATAAGTGTAGTACTTAATCCAATCTCCGAGGTTTAAATACCTACTATTATCATTTAATTGAATGTCTAATGGCAAATGTCTGTGACCAAAAATGAAGTAGTCAAAATGTTCTTCTTGCAATATATCCTTACAATGATGTACCAACCATTCTCTATCTTCTCCCAGGTACTTATCGTCGTCGTTCCCAGTTTTTGCTCTTGATTTACGAGAGGAATAATTCGCAACTCCGATTCCGAAATTGGGGTGTAAACGTGCAAAACACCATTGGAAGAATGAATTGCTGAATATCTTTTTGATCATTTTATAACCTCGGTCACCCGGACCTAAACCGTCTCCGTGACCAATGTAGAATTTTTTACCGTAAAAAGTTCTTTCTATAGGTTCTCTATGCAGTTGTACGCCTAGTTCTTCTGGTAAGTAATCAAAGATCCACATGTCGTGATTTCCTGTGAAAATGTGAACAGGAATACCCTTGTCTGTCAACGAAGCGATTTTGCCTTGAAGGCGAACAAATCCTTTCGGAATCGCTTCCTTATATTCAAACCAAAAATCAAATATATCTCCGACCAGAAATATTTCTAACGCATCGTCTTTTATGGTATCTAACCATTTAACAATACGCTTTTCACGAATGAGACTTGATTCTTTATTGGGTGCGCCCAGATGGAAGTCTGAAGCGAAATAAACCTTCTTTTTTTGGTGTTGTGACATCTTAGTATCCAAATATACTGGATAAAGCACTTTCTAATGCTACTCCTCTCAGATTTGTTGAGATGATATTACCTTCCTTATCTACTAAAACGGTGAATGGAATTCCACTAAAACCATAATCAGCACGTGCACTACAGTTCCATTTATTTAACTCACTTACGTGACTATCCCATTTTAAATTATCGGCGTCTATAGCAGCCAACCAATTTTCTTTTCTACCATCTAATGAGACACTGAATACTTCAAAGCCTGCATCGTGGTATTTCTCATAAAGTTTTACCACATTCGGGTTTTCTCTTCTACATGGCCCACACCATGATGCCCAAAAATCAATTAATACAACATTTCCTTTTAAATCAGACAGACGTAATGTGTCGCCATTGGCATCAGGCATGGCAATTTCTGGTGCTGGTTTACCTGAAGCTAGAAGTTGAGAAGATTCATACTTGGCTTTGTGTTGCGCCATTTGTTGACGGATACTTTGAACCACGTTACTTTCTGGAAAACCTTCTAATAAATCTTTAGCTACAGCTTCGTATTCTTTGTACTCGTTCGGTATAGCATAGGTATTAATCACGGCAATTAATGCAGGTGATTTTCTATGATTAGAAGTAAACCTAGAACGTTCTGCTGTAAACCTTAGGTACTTTTGTTGAAATTGTTGTGTAATTGCTTTTTGTTGATTGGGAAACTGTCTCATCAACATGGTAGCACTATCCTTATCTCTTTTGAAAACTTCATAGGTACGCAAAAAGTCATTCATGTCAGTACTTTCTGGTGAACCAATGATATTAGAAAAGAACAATATGTTTTTACCATCACCGTAAACTTGAATACTATCATTCTCACGGAAAATAATGTTCAAGTGAGAATGATTTCCTAACCTGAGTACATAATAATCGGGGTTAGGAAGATCTGTAGAAAAACTAAAGTTTCCATTTTTATCGGCAACAGCTTTATCGTAATCGTGATACTGTCTTCCCATCAATTGGGAAATGTACAGGGTATCATTAGGAAGGTTGAATATAGTTCCACTAAGCTCGATGTGAATAGTAGAAGGTTTTTCTCCCGTTCCTTGTGCGTAAACTAGCGATGTTGCGAATAGTAAAAATGTGATAAATACTTTAGTCATTCTGATGTTCTCGTTTTTATTTAGTTATTAATCTAAAAGTTCTTTCAGTTTGTTTTCAAGTGCTTGACCTCTTAATCCTTTTGCAATAATCTCTCCGTTTTTATCTACTAAAACAGTGAAAGGTATTCCTTGGAATTTATACGTCTGTATTACTGAAGAGTTCCAATAGTTCAATTCACTGACGTGATTCTCCCAGCTGAGGTTGTCTGCTTTAATAGCTCTTTTCCATGCTTCGGCATCTTTGTCAAGTGAAACACTAAAGATATCAAATCCTTTGTCTTTGTACTTGTTGTATAAACGCACTACGTTTGGATTCTCTTTTCTACAAGGTCCACACCAAGAAGCCCAGAAGTCAATTAACACATATTTTCCTCTAAGGTCAGATAATCTTCTTTCAATACCATTCGGATCCGGCATTGCAATCTCCGGAGCTACCTTCATTTTAGAGAAAGATAAGTATTCATTGTATCCATTTTCGATTTGACTAACTTGTTGACCTATGGCTTGAGACAATGGGTTTTGTGGGTATGACTTCATAAAACCATCTTGCATTGTTCTCAACACATCAAGGTTTTTTGGATCCCAGTTTTCAAATCCACCTAAATATTCTTTAGGATATACTTGCTGAACCAAAATGATGTTCGCTGGATTGTCGCTATCATTTGTAATCGCGTCAATACAGAAGTCATCCATAGGTTTACTTTCCTTTACAATCATTTTTAACAATTCGTCTTGACTGTACTTTTGAGGATCTTTTAAATTTCTCTGGAAAGAAAGGAAGCCAAACAAATGTTCGAAATATTCATTTAAAACAGGAGCCCATTCTGTACCAGAATATTTAGGGGTACTGTTAAAATCATCGAAGTTTACTACGACGTTCACTGAATCTTCCGGTACCAAGCTTAATGGTACAACCTTCTGTGAATTCGGGTTGCTTTCATTGAGCCTTAATTGGTAAAGACCTAAAGCTGGAATGTTTCCTGTAATTTTAAAATTCCCATCTTCATCAGCATGAGATTTACCCAGAACAATTACTCCACGAGGTGTTGTTGTTTCCACCACCATTTCGGCATGAATACCATTTTCAACCTTACCCGTAACTACGAAGTTCTGTTCCAAGTTTTGAGTTGGGGTAACCTTTGATTCAGCGGGGACATTTTGCTGAACTCCGGCAGTTTCTTCACCCGAAACGCTGTTTGTGTTGTTATTGTCATCTGAGCAAGCTGTAAGTAACACAGCTGTACAGATAATAGGGAATATTTTATTCACTTTTTTCATTATTGTTCTAACATTTCTCTCATTAACTTATTGGCTGCTTTCGGGTCTGCTTTTCCTTTCGAAAGACGCATTAATTGTCCCATAAAGAATCCAGTAAGTTGTTTTTCTCCACTCCTGTAACGTTCCACTTCACTTGGATGTTGTTCGATAACTTGCGAAATGTAATCTTTGATACTATCCTCATCTGATTCCTGTATCAAGTTCAAGTCTTGAGCAATTGCTAAAGGATCTTTGGTTGGAGCTTCTAACATAGCCGGGAAAATAGATTGAGAAGCTACAGTAGAACTTACTTTACCTTCATCTATAATTCCTATCAATTTAGCGATTTGTTCAGCAGAGATTGGGAAGTCTTTCATTTCCAATCCGCGTTGGTTCAAAAAGGATTTAACATCACCCATGATCCAGTTTGCTGCCGCTTTGTAATTTTTAGTAAATGAAGTAACCTCGTTATAAAATAAAGCGATAGGCTTGGCTTCTATAAGGTTGCTTGCATCGTATTCAGAAAGCTTGTATTCCTTTGTGTATTTTTCAAACAAATCATTCGGTAAGGCAGGCATTTCTGCTTTTACAACTTTAATCTGATCTTCAGTTACGCGAATAGGTTGAATATCTGGTTCAGGGAAGTAACGGTAATCATTCGCCGCTTCTTTAGAACGCATAGAAATTGTACTGTTGTTCAATGCATCGAAAGATCTTGTTTCTTGGAACAATTCTTCTCCATTTTCCAAAGCCTCAATCTGACGATTGATTTCGAATTCAATGGCACGTTGTACATTACGCATAGAGTTCATGTTTTTAACCTCTACTTTGGTACCAAACACTTTACTCCCTTTTTTCATTACCGAAATATTGGCGTCACAACGCATTGAACCTTCCTCCATGTTACCGTCACAGATCTCCAAGTATCTCAATAATTTTCTAACCTCTTGTAGGTAAGCATATGCCTCATCAGAAGATCTTAAGTCCGGCTCAGTTACAATTTCCAATAAAGGAGTACCGGCACGGTTAAGGTCAACCAAGGTGTCGTACATATCTACATCGTGAATACTTTTTCCAGCATCCTCTTCCATGTGAATACGCGTAATACCGATTTCTTTTTCTACACCGTCTTTGGTTTTAATTTTTACAGAACCACCCGTACAGATTGGCGTCTTGTCCTGCGTAATCTGATAACCTTTTGGTAAATCGGGGTAGAAATAGTTCTTTCTTGCAAAGTATTGGTCTTCGGCAATGTTACAATTCAACGCCAATCCTAATTTGATGGCGTATTCAATTGTCTTTTTGTTCATCACGGGTAATGTTCCAGGATGTCCTAAAGTAATTGCACTAATATTTGTATTGGGCATTGCCCCATATTCATTCACATCGTTGGAATATGCTTTTGTTTTTGTAAGCATTTGGGCGTGAACCTCTAAACCTATAACTGCTTCGTAATTCTCTCTCACCTTGTAAAGTATAAGTGATTTATAATTTTGTAATTAATTCTTTTAAGATAGTTGTCATCTTAGGCTCCTGACGGTTGGCAACTGCAATAACATCGGCAACGCTTACCTTTTTAATTTTTCCAGGAACTCCTAAATCAGTAATGATAGAAATAGCAAAACATGGTAAATCCATGTGGCGAGCAACAATGATTTCAGGAACGGTTGACATTCCTACAGCATCAGCCCCCAATGTTCTAATCATTCTATATTCTGCTGGTGTTTCTAAAGTTGGTCCAGTTAATCCTAAGTAAACCCCTGTAGAAACTTTGATTCCTTCTTCGGCAGCAACTTCTTTTGCCTTTGCAATCATGTCTTTGTCGTATACATCAGACATATCCGGGAAACGCGGTCCTAATTCATCGATGTTTTTACCAATTAAAGGATTTCCAGGGAAGAAGTCAATGTGGTCATCTAAAATCATGATTTCACCAACCTCGAAGTCTGGATTAACTCCTCCAGATGCGTTACTCACAAATAAACGCTGGATTCCTAATTGCTTTAATACGCGAACAGGGAAAGTAACCTCTTGCATTGAGTACCCTTCATAAAAGTGGAAACGACCTTGCATTGCTACAACTTTTTTCCCTCCAAGTTCTCCAAAAATTAATTTTCCAGAGTGACTCTCAACTGTAGAAACAGGGAAGTGAGGAATATCCTCATAAGAAACCTCATGAGAAATAGTGATTTCTTTCACTAAACCACCTAATCCAGTACCTAAAATAATTCCAAACTCAGGTTGGAAATCTACTTTATTTTGAAGGAAGCTTACCGCCTCATTTATTTGCGCTAACATGTTTTTCTATTTGCTTTAAAAAGTTTGTTTCTTCATCAAGGCCTACCGTTATACTTTGGTAATACCACGGACGATTTTCTATGAGTTTTAACAATTGTGGTTGTTTCAATCTCATCAAGTCTTTTTCCGTTGTGATGATGGCCTTATTTTGACCCACAAAGGTATCAAAAATAGTGTGAATTTTATTCAGATCATTCACTGTGTAATTGTGATGGTCTGGAAAGGACATTAATTCTACTTTAAATTTCTTTTCAAGTTCTTTTTGCAAGGGTTCAGGGTTGGCAATTCCCGTTACTAAAAGTACTTCTTCAGGTAAGTTTTCACTGTTCCATGCTTCTTGAGAACTGATGGGTAAAATTGCTCCATAATCTATGTTCGAAAAGAATACTTTTTGCTTATTGGATGGGTTTATTTTGCGCTCAATTTTCCTTTTATCCTCGGAGGATAAACTTTTAGGACACTTACTTACCACGATAATATTTGCCCTATTTTTCCCTCTTCTATATTCTCTAAGTCTTCCTGCAGGAACAACATGGTCTTTGTAAAAAGGTTCGTCGAAAGTTGTAATAAGTATGTTGCAATCTCTGCCTATTTTTCTGTGTTGATAGGCATCATCTAATATCAATAGGTTAAATGCTCCTTGCTCTAGTTTTTGAGCCCCCAAAGTTCTGTCTTCGCAAACGGCAACCTCTATTTCCTCTTTATGTTTAAGTTTGTAAAGTAAAGGTTCGTCACCAACGGTTTCAGCGGAAGAATGCTCGGTGACTTTTAAATATCCCTTGGTTCTTCTACCATAACCTCTCGATAAAACCGCAAGTTGAAATTTGCTTTTAAAGTGAGAAATCAGGAAGTCAACATGCGGTGTTTTTCCAGTACCTCCCATGCTCAAATTCCCAACAGATATGGTAGGGATTTTAGCGTTATATGTTTTTAATATTCCAAGATTGAACATCATGTTTCGAAGTGCCATAACACTGCCGTATAGCCAACCAATGGGTATGAATATTTTAAGTAAATTTTTCACTCTTTCAAAAGTAATAAATGAGTGGAGCAATGAAAGAAAAAAGTAAAGCTTTCTAGAGAAAGTGATTTAACCTTATTTATTTACATTTGAAGCATCTTATGATTTCGAAAATAGCATACTATTTAATAATACTTCCGTTCTCCTATCTGCCGCTTTGGTTGCTGTATGGAATTGGAGATATACTGTATTTACTATTGCTTTCTGTATTGCCGTATCGCAAAAAGGTAATTATTGCCAACATAGAAAGAGTCTTTCCTAAGCTTTCGAACAAAGAAAAGAAAGCTTTGGTGCGTAAGTTCTACAGGTACTTTTCGAACTTATTGATGGAGTCTGTTAAAGGATTGTCTATTTCTAAAGCATCCTTACTTAAAAGAGTAACCGTGGAGAATCCTGAGGTGATGGAAGAACTTTATGCCGAAGGGAAGGATGTGCTGTTTGTTGGGGGGCACTACAACAACTGGGAATGGTTAATTTTGATTCAGGATGCCTTGTTTTCTCATAAGGCAATAGGTGTTGGTAAGCCTTTGTCGAATGGTTTCTTTAATAAGAAAATGAATGCGCGACGTGAGCGTTACGGGATGACTGTAACCAATAATAAAGCGCTAAAAGCTTGTTTTAAGCAATACCTGAACTCTGGAAATCCTGCTGCGGTATTGTTATTGGCAGATCAATCTCCGGGTGATAGTCTTAAAAGTTATTGGATGCAATTTTTAGGAAACTTAACTCCGGTTTTATACGGACCAGAGTACTTGGCTGTTAATTACAATACGGCTGTCGTTTATTACGAAATGAAAAAGATAAGTAGAGGTTATTATAGGTTGTACTTAAAAGTCCTAGAAAAAGATCCAAGGTCAACAACTTGGGGGGAGATTACAGAAAAACATGCCCGTGAAATGGAGGCAACCATCCTCAATCATCCAGAGTTTTGGATATGGTCCCACAAAAGATGGAAGCGAACTATTCCAGAAGATCTCGAGGGATTAAAGGAGCAACAAAAAGAAAAGTTCAATCAATTAATTCAGAAAATTAAATGAAGAAATTACTACTACTAAAATTTGCGTTAGTCCTGCTGAGCCAAGTTGTTTACGGGCAAGTGAAAGTTGAGCAGATTCAAGAAATACAAGTAGGAGCCGATACCTGTTATGCGAGAGCGATACATGTAGATAGTACGGGGCTGTATTTAGGGACGTCCAATGGAATACTTTATCATTATAATCTAGAAAAGGATCTTTTAAAAGCTCAATACGGAAGTAGTGAGATGGTAGAAATACGAGATCTTTATCGTTCTCAGCAAGGACTCCTAACTATGAAGTCGGGAAGTACCGGGAAGTTGATGTGGGTAGAAGGTCAAACTACACGTTATATAGATACGGTTATTTTTGATTCTGTCTTCTTGGATGTATTGGATATGACTTCTACAGGTGTAGCTGTGATGATGGGAGACCCGGTGAATGGTTTTTTTAGTTTGTATTGCAGTTTTGATTATGGGAATACCTGGTCGAATATGTCATACATGATACCTGCACCCGATGGGGAGTTTGGATATGCAGCCAGTGGAAGTACCTTGAAAATGTTAAGTGATACAAGTTTTGTTTTTGTAACCGGAGGATCAAAAAGCGTTTTCTATACGGTGAGTTTCAAAAAAAGTGAGTTTGTTGAATTGAAATACACGAAAACTGAAATGCCTTTTGAAAGCGGAGAGGGTAGTGGTGCTTTTTCTATGACGTCTATTGATGATAGCACTTTTGTGGTTGTTGGAGGGAACTACACTGAACCGGGGAAAAGGAAGAAAACTTGTTTTGTTTCTTCAGACAAAGGACAAACTTGGAAGCCTTCAGATAAGATGCCTAATGGTTATAGATCATGTGTGATTTATGATGAAGAAAATGAAATTTTGTATTGTTCAGGGAGAAACGGTATTGATTACTCTCTTGACGGAGGAAAACGTTGGAAATCACTGAGTAAAACTCTGGCCTTTTCATTAACTTTGTATAAAGGCAAACTTTACGGAACTACCCGTAATGGTAAAGTGAAAATATTTAGCATTAAAGTAGATTAAATTGAAACTGAGCTTACTTTTCTGCGTAAAAAGAAGCTGTTAAGGATTTGTTAAAATCCAAATGTCCTTATATGAGGGCATAATATTTGAATATATTGGTTGAAAACACAAGTATCATGAAGAAATTATTGACACTATTATTATTAACAATTGGCTTTGGCACATTTGCACAAGAGACTTACGAAGATTTATTAATACTCAAGGCCGATAAAAATTGGGAGAAATTAATTAAGCAAGGGGTTAAGTACACTGAAAAGGACGATACTAAAAATGACGCGGAGCCTTATTACTACGTGGCCTTAGCTTACTATAATATTTCTTTCATTTCTGATAGAGATGAGGAATATGAGAATGCTTTTAAAGATGCCTTAACTTACATTGGTAAGTTTATGCGTAAAGACAAAGATGGATCTGTATTTGAAAAGCACAGAGAGTTTTTCTCTGAAGTGAAGCAATACCTTGTGGAGATGATTGCTAACGAAGTTGAGGTAGGTTCTTACAGGAGAGCTTTTGCTTGGGTAATTAAAATGTACAAGTTCGATAGAGAAGAAATCGGAGCAAACTATTTAGAAGGAGCTATTCGTTACCACAGAGGTGATAAAACTACAGCTCGTAATAAGTGGAAAGACGCAGACGAGCTCTTAGATAAAGTAGAAACAACTGACGGATGGTTGCAAGAAGATTTTGATATGTTGCGAATAGGAGTTGTTGAAACGGCAAAAATCTATGTTCAAATGCGTCAAAATGCAAAGGCGAAAGAATTATTAGATAAAGTAGCGCCTTGGTTTGAAGATGATCAAATGTTCCAAGATCAATACGATGAGGTTGTGAACTCTTAAGAAAAGAAGATATAATTAATTAGAAAAGGACGGTTGAGAAATCGTCCTTTTTTTGTGCTCAGTTTTCTTGAAAAGGGAGTGGTGAACCTAAATCATGTAGAAAAGTTTAGGGCTTTTTTACCCTTGTGGTATACGGATGGGACTTGCTTCCATATCCCATTGTCTAGAATGAGGGCCTTTTTGCTCCTCATTAGAGTTCGAAGCAAGGAGTAGAATGAAGGAGCAGGGATAGAGTTACGGTCTTCAAACGAAATACTGAAACGAAATTATGTGTCAATTTAAAGCATTGACGGCAGAGGTGTAAGAATACCTTGTCTGTACTTATAAGTGGTCTTTATGTAGTTAGGAGGATAAGAGTTAGGCAGTGAATTGTTCCACCGAAATAAAGGGTTGAAAAAATAGGGTACAAAAAAAAAGGCTGTTCGAAATGAACAGCCTTTTTATATATCATTAGTAGTGAATTACTCACCAACAACTTCGAAAGTGAAAGCTTGCTTAACTTCTTTGTGTAAGTTAGCTTCAGCTTCGTAAGAACCAACCTCTTTAATAGGCTCGTCTTTGATTTTTAATGATTTACGGTCAATCTCTACACCAGCAGCTTTTAATGCTTCAGCCAATTGTAAAGTATTAACAGATCCGAAGATTTTACCGTTTTCACCAACTTTTGCTCCAATAGAAACTTTAACACCTTCTAATTTAGCAGCTAGTTCAGCAGCTTCTTCTTTAACTTTCTCTTCTTTGTGAGAACGCTGTTTCAATACTTCGTTGTGTGCTTTAATAGCAGACGCAGAAGCCATGATAGCGTATCCTTGAGGGATCAAAAAGTTACGAGCGTATCCATTCTTAACAGTTACAACATCGTCTTTGTACCCTAAGTTATCAACGTTTTTCTTTAAAATGATTTCCATCGTTCAATATTTTTAAAAATTCAACAATAACCGGGTCTTATTTTAACTGATCACCAACGTATGGTAAGATAGCTAAATGACGCGCTCTTTTAATTGCTTTGTTTACTCTTTTCTGGAATTTTGCAGAAGTACCAGTAACTCTTCTTGGTAAAATTTTACCTTGCTCGTTAACTAGCTTTAATAAGAAATCTGCGTCTTTGTGGTCAACAAATTTAATTCCACTTTTTTGAAAACGACAGTACTTGTCTTTATTGATTTCGATGTTAATCGGAGTCAAATATCTGATATCATTTTGTGCCATGATTCTCTTTTTATACGATTAATAAATTAAGCTTCCGCCTTAGCAGATTTTCTAGCTCTTCTTTTGTCAGCCCACGCTTTGTGGTGCTTGTCCATTTTAGTAGTTAAAAAGCGCATTACTCTTTCGTCACGTTTGAAAGCAACTTCTAAATCAGCGATTTCTTTACCTTCTCCTTCAAATTCTAACATGAAGTAGAATCCAGTAGTTTTCTTCTGGATAGGGTAAGCCAACTTCTTAAGTCCCCAAGACTCAGAGTGAGTAACGTTTCCACCAAGAGCTTTAATTTCCTCTTCGTACTTTTTTACTGCTTCCTTTGCCTGATCTTCAGACAAAACGGGAGTTAAAATGAAAACAGTTTCGTAGTTATTCATAATTAAACATTTTATTTGAGCCCGCAAAGATAGAGCTTTTCTTTGATAAAGAGAAATTTGCAGGAAAAGTTTTTTGGTTTTTACCTCCTAGGTTAGAGCGCCGTGATAGGTAAGACTTCTGTATATTCGATTTTTCGGTGTGTTTACCTGTAGCAGGAAAAGAATTTTATACCTTTTAGTTGAAGGTGTAGATTGAATGACAGCATAAGAGCAAGACACTCGTGTTGATTTTTGTTCCTTTAAATAACACCTTAAAGAAATTCATTTTACCTTTAGCCTCTGTGAACATCCTCAAAAAAATAGCAATTGCTCCGCTTATACTTTTGGTAAAACTCTACCAAAACCTGATTTCGCCGTTAACACCGGCCGCATGTAGGTATAACCCAACGTGCTCGGCCTATGCTGTAGAGGCACTTAAAGTGTGGGGACCTTTTAAAGGTACTTGGCTCGCTGCCAAAAGAATTGCCAGTTGTCACCCCTGGGGTGGTTTTGGTGATGATCCAGTTCCTCAAAAAAAGAAAAAGAAATAGAGCTCTCGCGTTTCAAACAGCGATAGTAGCGGTAGCCCGCATCCCCAAGATTTTTGGGGAGAGGACTTTAGCGTATAGCGCGATTGTTGGCCCAAAAAATTACGCTCGATTACTTTATTTATTTACGCAACAATATTGGCCCGCTTTCCATGGGCTTCTCTGCCTTAATTTAATTATCTTTGCCCGCAAATATTTTAACACATGGAAATTCCTAAGACATACGAGCCTACCAAGGCTGAAGAAAAATGGTATTCGCATTGGATGAATAAAGGATATTTTCACAGTACGCCAGATGATAGAGAGGCTTATACTGTGGTTATACCGCCACCCAACGTAACAGGGGTCCTGCACATGGGACACATGTTGAACAATACTATTCAGGATGTCTTAGTCCGTCGTGCACGTATGCAAGGTAAAAATGCTTGTTGGGTACCAGGTACCGATCACGCATCTATTGCTACAGAAGCGAAAGTGGTAAACAAATTACGTCAGGAAGGAATTAAGAAGTCTGACCTTACACGTGATGAGTTTATGGAGCATGCTTACGAATGGAAAGATAAGCATGGTGGAATTATTTTAGATCAGTTAAAGAAATTAGGAGCTTCTTGTGATTGGGAAAGAACAAGCTTTACCATGGATGAGGAGTATTCAGAATCTGTAATCAACGTTTTCATTGATCTTTTCCAAAAAGGAAAGATTTACCGTGGAGCACGTATGATTAACTGGGATCCTGAAGCGCAAACTGCATTGAGTGATGAAGAGGTAATTCACAAAGAAGTAAACTCTAAATTGTTTAATGTACGTTACAAGATAGAAGGTACAGAAGACGATTGGTTAACTATTGCAACTACGCGTCCAGAAACGATTTTAGGTGACGTTGCGATTTGTGTTAACCCTAACGATGCACGTTTTGCAAATTTGCATGGAAAGAAAGTTATCGTTCCTATCGCTAACAGAAGTATTCCTGTAATAGCTGATGAGTATGTAGATATGGAATTCGGTACAGGATGTTTGAAGATTACTCCTGCACACGATGTGAATGACTACGATTTAGGGAAGAAGCACAACCTAGAAACGATAGATATTTTAAATGCGAATGGTACCCTAAACGAAAACGGGTTGCACTACGCAGGTAAAGATAGATTTGAGGTAAGAAAAGAGATTGCCAAAGAATTGGAGGAGAAAGGATACATGGTTAAGGTAGAAGACTACATTAACAAAGTTGGTTTCTCTGAAAGAACAGATGCGGTAATTGAACCAAGAATCTCTTTACAGTGGTTCGTAGATATGAAAGAGTTGTCTAAGCCAGCATTGGACGCGGTAATGGATGGAGAGATTAAATTCCACCCAGACAACATGAAGAATACTTACAAGCACTGGATGGAAAACATTAAAGACTGGTGTATTTCTCGCCAATTGTGGTGGGGACACAGAATTCCAGCTTGGTATTACGGTGAAGGAGCTGACGATTTTGTTGTAGCTAAAGAGCTAGAAGAAGCTTTAAAATTAGCTTCAGAGAAGAGTGGAAGAACAATCACTGAGGCAGAGCTTAAGCAAGATGAGGATGTATTGGATACATGGTTCTCTAGCTGGTTATGGCCTATCTCTGTTTTCAACGGGTTAACGCAGCCAAACAACGAGGAAATTAATTATTACTACCCAACCAATGACTTGGTAACGGCTCCAGAGATTATGTTCTTCTGGGTAGCTCGTATGATCATTGCAGGGAAAGAATATATGGGCGGACAAATTCCTTTCAAAAACGTATACTACACAGGTATCGTTAGAGATAAGTTAGGAAGAAAGATGTCTAAATCATTAGGTAATTCTCCAGATCCAATTGGGTTGATTGAGAAGTACGGTGCTGATGGTGTACGTGTAGGGATGTTGTTAAGCTCTCCTGCAGGTAACGATTTACCGTTTGACTCAAGCCAGTGTGAGCAAGGACGTAACTTTACGAACAAGGTATGGAATGCCTTCCGTTTAGTAAGTTCTTGGGAAGTAAAAGATATGGAGCAGCCAGAGGCTTCTAAGAAAGCGATCGAGTGGTTCCAAGCGAAGTTTAACAGTCGTTTAGCTTACATCAATGATCAGTACGACAAGTTCAGAATTTCTGATGCGTTGATGGGAACTTACAAGTTAGTATGGGATGATTTCTGTTCTTGGTACTTAGAAATGATTAAGCCAGGTTACCAGCAGCCTATTGATGCGGCAACCTTAGAAGCAACAAAAACTTTCTTTGAGCAAATTTTGAAAGTAATGCAGCCTTTCACGCCATTCGTAGCGGAAGAAATTTGGCACTTATTGAGAGAGAGAGCAGAAGGTGATGACATCATTTTGGCACAATGGCCAGCTTTAGAAACAGTAAACGAAGCCTTGTTGAATGATTTCAATTTAGCGTTCGAAGTAATCGGAGGTTTAAGAAATATTAGAAAGCAAAACAACATTGCCAACAAGATCAAGTTAGACTTGTCTATCAAGAAAAACAATGATGCAAGTGATGCGTTAGATGCTGTAATTGTTAAGATGGGTGGATTAGCTACCTTAACTTATTCAGATGAGAAATTGGCAAACGCCTATTCTTTCATCGTTGATGGTAACGAATACTACGTTCCTTTCGGTGATGATATTGATGTAGAAGCTGAGATCAAAAAGCTAGAAGAAGAATTGAACTACACAAAAGGGTTCTTAACTTCTGTTCAAAAGAAATTAGGTAACGAAAGATTCGTAAACAACGCTCCAGAGCAAGTTGTAGCGAGTGAGAAGAAAAAAGAAGCAGACGCTCTTGGAAAAATTAAAATTTTAGAAGAGAAGCTAGAGGCTTTAAAATAATTGTAGCGTAAACTACAGCAATCCGTGATCATTGATTTGGTCACGGATTTTTTTGTGTTTAAGGCAAACGGCCGGGCTATCCCTTTTAGTCCTTTGTTGTTTTTGGTTTCGGCTAAAACTTTAGCTAAGGCTTCTTTTAGTCGCCCTACCCAAAGTAAGCCTCAAATAAAAAACACCTTCAGGCGCTATCAGTACTATCCCTGTTTGAAACTTTTCTCTCGGCTACATCTAAGAACTTAGTTATTTGTGTATTTTCATTTTTGTATGAAGAATCTTTTAGGAATAGTATTTATTTTGGTCATAGGTTTTTTGCTCAATACCTGCGCGTTGAGGAAAGTACTGGCGCCAAGTAAAGCAGTAACCACTACTGCGACCTACGATTCTATTGCTATACTTTCTTGGAATATTCAAGATTTTGGTCAAACCAAAAACCAAGAAGAGTTAAGTCGTATTGCGCGTATTCTAAAACCCTATGACTTAATTGCTATTCAGGAAGTAGTGGCTGGAGATGGGGGAGTGGATGCTGTAAATCGACTCATGAATGAACTGAATAAGCAGGGTGATGATTATCTATACGTCTTAAGTGAAAAGACCAACAGTAGCTCTGCATATGCTTCAGAACGGTATGCTTTTATATGGAAGTCTGATAACTTAAAATTAATGGGTACACCAAAGCTATTGGCATATTTAGATAAGGAGTGCGACAGAGAGCCTTTTCAAGCTTTGTTTTCACCGCTCCGGGGAATAGATACTTTTTCTATCTCTACTTTTCATGCCGTTAGTGCAGGTAAAAAACCGGAGTTAGAAGTGGTTCACTTGTCGGAGATAATAGATAGTTCTCAAGTAAAGAACATCCTTATTTGTGGTGACTTTAATTTAGACGAAGATCATTCGGCTTGGTCGAGCTTGTATGAGCAAGGAATGAAAAACGTATTAGACGATCAACCTACAAGTTTAAAAAGGAGGTGTAAAAATGGAGTTTACTTGAATCATGAATTTGATAATTTCTTCTGGACAGCAGAGCGTATGTCTTTTGGGAAGGGAGTTGTCTTGGATGAGGTGAAACAATGTGAAGGGTTGGATGGGTTTAGAGATTTATCCGATCATTTACCAATAGTTACATGGTTAAAATTCGAAGTACACCCAATCCATCTTGATTTCTAACACACTTTTTTTAATTCATTTTCTTTCAAGTAGAATAAATACCCTTCTACCACACTAAAACCTAACTCTCTCAAGGCAAAGGCATAGTTTTTCACTTGTGCTTCATCCTTTTTTTGTTGTTTCCCTGTTTTGTAGTCAATAAGTATTACGCCGTCTTTGGTTAAAATCAATTTGTCAGGACGTTTAATATCATCTTTATCCAATATAATCTCTTGCTCATTCATGATTTTCGTAGCCTGGGCCAAGAGTTGTTTATACTTTATGTTGGTTAAGGCTTTTTCAGCATCTTGTTCAAGTTCTTCCAGCATTTCTTGCTCTAGTCTACCTTGAATTTTTAGGGCTCTAATTTTTTGAGGAAGCTCCTCCAAGTCATTCACTTTAGAGAGTAAATAGTGTAATTGATTTCCGTAGCGTCTTTCTCTACTCAAATCTTCTTCCTCCAGAGCTTCCTTGTCTTGCAAGCTGATTTCAGGGAACCACAGGTAATCGTTCAGTGCTTCAGGTCGGAATATTTCTGTATGTTCTTCCGCTGTAGATGTGTTTAATGTTTTTTCACCGAAGCTGTATTGAATAATTCCTTCTTCTTCTTTTTTTAGTAGAGATGGATGTTGTATGTCTGCCAAATGTTTGGCAACGAAATCTTCTACATAGCCTTCAGCGTTTTTACGGACATTCGCGTACATACGTTGTACGGGGCGTGTCATGGCTACATACAATAGGTTGAATTCATCCATTAATTTTTTGAAGTTTTCTTCTTCGTAATGGTCTATAATGAATCCAGGAGCATCCTTCTTTTTCAGGGAGGTATAGTAAACTTCTTGGTCGTCTTCTACAAAGACTTTTTCATCCATTTTAATTTTCCATCCCAGGTTTGGAAGCATCACCACAGGGAATTCTAATCCTTTCGATTTGTGCACCGTCATTATTTTGATGGCTTCGTCATTTTCTGGAATTTGAACCGTTTGCGTACTTCCGCCGCTGTTCCAGAAATCTAGGAATGCTCTAGTGTCTGGACCTTCATTTACGTCAAAATCCTGTAACATTTCCATCAGGTGATGGAGGTAAGGATTGTTCAACTCATCCACTTTAAATAAGCGGGCAAATTGCTGACCTAAATCGTAGAGGTTGTCATAGTTGAAAACGAGTTTTTCCTTCGTTTCAAAGTAGTGTTCAACAAATAAATCCATGTTTAATCTTCCTACTCTTCCATCCCAGAAACTTTGAAGTTCTTCCAAAGGATCTAGGCCTTGACGTGTAATAAAACTTACTGCAAATTGAGTTTGTTTCGTGAAGTTGTTGTAGTTCCTTCTTAAGTTGAGGTAATCTACAAATAGCTGTATGGATTTATCTGCGCCTATGGCCAAACTGTCAGAACTAACCACCTTATAGTTTTCTTCTTGTTTGGTTAAGTATTGCGCCCAACGTCTTCCGTCGCTTGCATTTCTGGCCAATAAACAAATGTCACCACGTTTAAAACCATCTGCCTCACATTCTCTAATCCACTGGTGTATGCTGCCCAATTCCACTTCTTCATATTCAGAGTTGTTCATTTTCTCTGTAAAGTGATTGAAGTAAACATAGCCACCATCTTTTCCTTTCGGATTTTGAATTACGTCGTGGTAAGCCGCTTGCATGTCTTTGTGTAAAGGAACGATGAACTCTGGGAAAAAGGCGTTATTAAACTCCACAATGTTCTTGTAAGATCGCCAGTTGTCTTCTAAGGGAAGTTTTTCCCCTTGTACCTTAAACTGGTGCGAAATTGCTCCTAGTTTTGGATCTTGTTCAGGGTTGTATATTTCTGGAAGTTCAATAAACTGTTCTACCAATCCATTTCTAAACCTATAAATAGCTTGTTTAGGATCTCCTACAATTAAGTTAAAATGACCTTGAGAAATGGACTCGTGCAACAATGGAATTAGATTCAACCATTGTAAACGCGAGGTGTCTTGGAACTCATCGAGTAGGTAGTGACTGAATTTTGTACCTAATCTTTCGTAAATGTAAGGTGCGTTTTCTTCAGAAATCAGTTTGGATATCATCGCGTTAAACTCCGAAATACGAATAATACTTTCGTCTTTACGAATGTTTTGCAGTTGTTCTCCTACATATTTTAAGAGAGCAAGGTTGTAAAAATTCTTGCGCAATAAATTGTAACAGAAGTATTCGTCAGCCAGTTTATTGGTGTCTGTGTACAGTCCAATTATCGATTGCTTTAAAGCATCTGGGAAAACATGCGAGGCCTTTAAGTTTGTACCAGCAAGGGCTTCTTCAACGGCTTTGTATGTTTTTAAGCGTTGAGGAGTGGCCCCTAACATTTTATTCAATTTATCGGGTAAACCCAATACTCCATTAACGCCTCCCGGTAAATCACCCTTGGTTAAACCGTAGGTGTTAAAGTGTTCTATCCAAGATGTTATTTTTCCTTCAAACTCTAACTTGATATGTTTGAGGTGAGCATTTATTCCGTCGTATTCTTCAGAAGTGTAGTCTTTTTCAAGTACTTTCTGCACAAATTCTTGGTTAGACTCTTTGATCAGAACAGAACTGAAGTCAATCAGGTTTTTACGGAAATTCCATTTTTCACCTTCGTCTAAATTGGCTTTCGCATAGCGCACGGCGAGTGAAGTTAATCTTTTGTTGTCTTCCGTTCCAATTTTAGAAAGTAACTCATCTACTACCTGTTCCAGTAATTTTTTTTCTTCGAGAACAACCTTGAAGTCTTGCTGTATGTCCAAATCTCTTGCGAAAGTTCGTATCAATCGCAAGCTGAATTTATCTATGGTCAATACATTGAATTCTTCAAAGTGATGCAGGATTTCTTTTAGCACTAAACGCGCTTTTGTTTCTATTTCTTCTTTCTTGAGACCTGTGTTAATGGTAGTGGTTTCAAGTAATAATTGTCTTTTCTTTTGAAGCTGAGCATCCTCGGTGTAAACATTAGAAAGTAAATCTAGCGCGTCAATAATACGCTCTTTCATTTCGAGTGATGCCTTGTTAGTAAAGGTCATGGCAATAATGCTTGAGAACTTTCCTTTTTCGCCATGTGTAAGCGTGAGTTTTAAAAATTCTTGCACCAAATTAAAGGTCTTACCACTACCTGCTGAGGCACTTAGTATTTTTAAATCTGCTGATCTCAATGCTTGCTCCATCCCAATTATTTCCAAGGTTTGTCATAAATATAAACAAGCTTAGGAAACGAAATGTTATCTTTAATCGTTATTCTAAAAAAGGATGCCATGAAATCAATAATTACTTCATTTATATTCGTAGGGTTAATTCTTCTTTCTTCTTGTAAAGAAAGAGTAGATACAACGCCAAATCACTACTTTCAAATTAAGGTTGTTCCTCTTTTTAACGGAGAAGAAATGGAGTTGAACACAGGATACACGGGGGTTGATAATGTTGGGTATAAATTCGAAAGAATTGCATTTTTTGCTACGAACTTGAATGCAAACAATAATGGTGCAACCAAGGAAGGAGCCTTGTTTAACTTCGAAAAGAATGACTATTTATATAAGGGTAAGAACCTTGTGAATGACTTGTTAGAATTACAGTTTTTTTTAGGCGTTAACTATCATTTAAATCATCAAGATCCAACGGTTTTTGGGAATGATGAAGATTTGAATATTGCCAATGTTGATGGCTTACATTGGGGATGGGACCCTGGTTATATTTTTATTGCCGTAGAAGGAAAGGCTGATACGCTCATGGATGGTCAGGAAAACTATGATCATTCTTTTGTTTACCATGTGGGTAAAGATGTGAATTTAAGAAGTATGAGTTTTACAAACGTAACTACGAAAGAAATCAATGACTCTACTCATTGCGCTTATTTGTATCTTGAGATGCATGATTTCTTTTACGGTTCTACAGACACGATTCATGTAAATTCAGAACATTCTATTCATGAAGGAGGTCAAATGGATGTCTTGGCCCAAAAAGCATTGAATAATTTTGAAAAATCTTTAACGAAGTAATGAAGCAAGCATTCTTTTTTGTGCTATTATCTCTTTTGGTTTTCTCATGTAAAGAGGAGGTGGTGAGTTATTCACCCACACCCTATGTTTTAAAGGAGCCCAGTCATTTTCCAAAAATGGATATTCCAGCGGATAATCCTATGACCAAAGAAGGTGTAAAGCTCGGGCGACATCTTTTTTATGAAGAAAGGTTAAGTGGTGATAATACCATGAGTTGTGCCTCTTGTCATGCCCCAAATCTTTCTTTTTCTGATGGAGAAGTGACCTCTACAGGTATAGATGGGATTGCTGGAAATAGAAACTCTATGGCTTTGGTCAATTTAGGGTATCAACATTTTTTCTTTTGGGATGGTAGGTCCAAAACTTTAGAAGAGCAAATTCTAGAGCCGGTTCCTAACCCTATTGAAATGCACGAGAGTTGGACAAATGCGGTACTCAAGTTAAAAGATGATGTGAAGTATAATGCCATGTTCTTTGAAGCTTTTGGGACCTATGAGTATGATTCTACACATGTGGCTAAAGCTGTAGCTCAATTTATTCGTACCATGATTTCTGGGAATGCCGAGTATGATATATTGTACAAAGTAGAAAATGGAATAGCGCTCAGCGATGCTGAAACGGTTCGGTATAATGCGATTACCAATCAGGAGTTAGAAGGTTACGAGTTGTTTAAAAGTTTGAATGGTGCGGATTGTATTCATTGTCACAGTGGACCTATGGCACAAATTGAAGGGCTCCGTAATAATGGTTTGGATGCTACGTTTACAGATTTAGGAAGGGCAGAGGTAACAGGAGACGCCAATGATGAAGGAAAATTCAAAGTTCCAACCTTGAGAAATATAGCCCTTACAGCCCCTTACATGCATGATGGTCGTTTTGCGACCTTAGAAGAAGTGATTGACCATTACTCAACAGGGATTCAACAAAGTCCTACCCTTGACCCCATGATAGAATTTGCTTTCCAAGGCGGTGTACAATTAGACGAATATGAGAAGAATGCAGTTTTGGCTTTCTTGCATTGTTTAACCGATAGTAGTTTTATTACCAATCCAGCATTTAGTGATCCGGAATGATTTTGTTCATATGAAACAACTTGAAAATATTAAGCTGCCGGTTGGGAATATTTTACTTTGTCTATTGTTGTTTTTGTGCCTTGGATGTAGGCATGAATCAGATAAGATAAATAAGAATCATGGACCTGAATTGATAATCGATGATCAGAATACAGTTCAGTATGACACGATTAAAAATCTAGATAGCTTAATTGAAATGTTTGAACCAAACAGTGTGAGTTTAAATGTGTGTTTGAAAAAGAATAATGAGCTTTTAAAAACATTAAAATATTATCAGGATCATGAAATAGATAATCAGAGGGGTAGATTTGAAATAGTACTGAAGTTATATAAATATCAAAAAGAAAATTATTGTCAGGGATTTAATTTGTTGAATGAACATGGAGAGGTGGCGAGGTTTTTAGCGTTTCAAGTTTTTAATGATATAGGTTTTGATAGGAAAAGACATCCTATGTTAAATTCCGGTTATGTCCTTAGTTATATATTAGAAAATAACCTTCAAGCTGAATATGATATTGAATTATTACAAAAGATAGTGGAGTTGGAGGATTCATGTGGGCGTTTGGATTAGTGAGAGGATGTTAATTTTCACGTTCGTTCCATACGCAATACAATAGCGAAGGAGTTAGAATAGCAGCAGGAGAAAACTTAATTAATAAAATATGTCGGGTATGAAAAGTCTAATATTTTTAATGTTTTATATTGTTAATTATACATATGGACAGTTAGATTCGATGGTAGTTAATGTTGAATTGGTTAATAATGATGTGTTTTCAGGAAGAATATATTTGAAACAAATTTGCGATTCAAATAACCAAATTTTGTACGGGAAATACATCGAATGTGATTCGACAAATTACACCTACAAGCTTACTTTTGAAAATAATATGAGATGTAATAAGTATAGATTAGTCTGTGAAACATTGTATTATGAAAAAGTTATTGTAGACATATCAAGTGAAAAGTTGCCGCTAAGTATCACCCTGTATCCAATTAAATATACGGCTAAAGAAATTGAAGATGTAATAGGTGAATCAAATAATTAAATGGGAAGTCCGCTATTAGAGAATGGAAGAAAAAAGATAGAGTACTAAATGGGTAAATTGAGTATAATTTTAGTAAGTGTATTAATTTCTTATTCGTGTAATTTTTCAAATAAATTGAATAACATGAATCAAACTTTATTTTTAAATGATTACATGAGATTTTCTAAAGATGGGTTTGTTGAACATGTGGGGAATAGAGAGTTCAATGATATCTCGAAATATTTAACTGAAAAATATGGCGCTCAAAGAATTAGGCTAATTTCATTTGTTGTTCCTGACAGCGTGTATTTTTGTGAATTTTATACCTATAGAGATCAAGTCAAGTGTTTGGTAATGGATAGAAATAAAAATATATTTATTGAGGATAGTATAAGATTTGATTATTAAATATTTAGTTTCAGTTCAATTCAAATTTTTAAAGTGCTCACTCCCAAAAAGAAAATACAACACCCAGTAAAACTTATAGGGTAAAGAATGTCTACCAGGGACAAAAGCGTATACCCCGTAGACCAACTTTGTTTTGAAACTTATTTTACAGAAAGCGACTTTAGAAGCTTTTGGGAGAATGTAGTTGAAAAGAAAGGTGGGAGAGGCGTAGCAGCGTTGGCCCGGCGGTGCTTTTCTTTTTAGAATTAGATTTTAATTCTGGATTTTAAATAAGTGCTTTCCGCGATACAATCGCGAAGGAGCGTTAGAAAAGCAGCAGGGTAGCCTAAAAAGGGCTAAATAATTTATGCTCAAAGCCATCCTATGTCACCTGTAAAACTTGTGTAAAACTTCGGGTAACTTTATCGGGTCAAAAAGTACTAGAATTGTATCTTTACTTTTCGCAAAGAATCCAGCACTATGTACATAATTTTTGATACGGAAACTACAGGTTTACCGAGAGATTGGAACGCTCCCATTACAGATACGGATAACTGGCCGAGGTGTATACAAATCGCTTGGCAGCTCCACGATGATATGGGGCGCTTAATTGAGGCGAAAGATTACCTGGTAAAACCGGATGGATTTGATATTCCTTTCGATGCGGAACGTATACACGGTATTTCTACTGAATTAGCCATGGCGCAAGGGGAAGACCTGAACATGGTATTGGAGGAATTCAACATTGCGCTTTCTAAGGCAAAATTTGTGGTCGGACAAAATGTTGGGTTCGATGTTAATATTATGGGTTGTGAGTTCTTCCGTCAAAGCGTGGATTCTCCGATGGCAGACATGCCCGTTTTAGATACCTGTACTGAGATTACTGCGAACTTGTGTAAGATACCTGGAGGTAGAGGAGGTAAGTTTAAATTACCAACCCTTACAGAATTACACGAATTTTTATTCCAACAACCCTTTGCTGAAGCCCACAACGCAACTGCCGATGTGGAGGCAACTACGCGTTGTTTCTTTGAATTGATTCGTAGAGAGGTTTTTACAGACGAAGAGCTTGAAGTAGAAAGAGAATACTTCGATAACTTCATTTCGGTAAACCCGAATATGATAGAAGGGGTAGGCTTAACCCACCTCAACTTAAAAGAAGAATCTGCCAAATTAAAAACGGATACTTCTAGTGTTTCTAAGGCTGAAATTAAGGAAGGACTTGAAAAATTAGAGGGAGTTAACTTTACTCACCTTCATAATCATAGTCAGTTTTCTATTCTTCAATCTACAACGGATATCAAAGGATTGATTGCAAAAGCGGCAGCTTTAGATATGCCGGCGGTAGCCCTTACGGATACAGGAAACATGATGGCGGCTTTTCACTTCGAAAAGTACATTACCCAGCATAACGATAAGATTAAAGCGGAACGAGCTGAAGCAGAAGAAAAAGGAGAACCCTATACAAAAAAGGAACTGATGCCTATAATCGGGTGTGAGTTTAATGTGTGTAGAGATCACTTAGATAAAAGTAACAAAGACAACGGTTACCAAATTGTATTGTTGGCTAAAAACAAGCGAGGTTACCACAATTTGGCGAAAATGGCTTCTATTGCTTTTACGGACGGGATGTACTATGTGCCTCGTATCGACAAAAATGTTGTGGAGAA
>NZ_JBVCPV010000019.1:0-23471 GCF_057456495.1 Lishizhenia sp.
AGCATCCGTAACTTCTACCTCGTATAGACCTACTTCCAAGGAATTAACATCCTCGAGATTACTTGTAAAGCCATTTGGACCTGTCCAAGCATAACTGTATGGAAGTATACCACCTGTATTTGTAAGGTCTATAAAACCATCGTCGCTATCTCTACATGTAATGTCACTAACCTCGAAGGTTGTAATTAGTCTATCTGGTTCATCTACACCAGTACTGTCTGTAATTGTACAGCCATTGGCATCTGTAACTTCTATCACGTAGGTATTCGGAGAAAGTAATACGATATCCTGGGTTTGTGCTACCGGTGATCCGTCAGCTGTCCAATCATAAGTATAAGGGAAAACTCCTCCCAGAACAGTTAAGTCTATCGTTGCGTTGTCATCACCAAAACATACTGAATTAGTAGGGACAAGTGCTACCGAAAGTTCTTCGGGTTGAGCGATTGTAAAGGTTTTGAAAGTTGTACATCCTTGAGCATCCGTAACAGATACATCATAATCTCCAGCTGCAAGACCGGTAACAGATTCAACATCTGTTTGACCACTCGACCAGTTAATTGTATATGGCGCAGTGGCTTGGGAGATGAAGAGGGTTGCTCCACCATCTGTTAAACCAAAACAACTTATATTTTGTGTAAGTACACTTATTTTAAAGTTTACACAAGGAGGTTCATTGATATAAATACTGTCTTCTTTCACACAAGAATTAGCATCGAGAATTTCAACAAAGTAGGTACCCGCAGATAAATTCGTTGCGGTTTGTGTGATTTGATTTGTTGGCGTCCAAGTATATGTATAACCAGGTGTACCACCGGCAGGATTTGCTGTTGCTTCACCATCCGTACCTCCTATGGTAGTTGCATTAATACTCGTTATTGTATTGGTAATGAGACTAGGTTGAAAAACATCAACACTTGCTAAGTCGATACATCCCAAATCATCAGTAACAGTAACAGTATAGGTACCTGCACTTAAATTTGTAGCGTTTGCTGTATTTTGAACAGGAACTGTATTCCACGTGTACGAATAGGGAGGAGTACCTCCTGTTACAAATGAGGTTGCCTCAGCATCTCCATCACCGTAACACTCTAAATTCGTATTACTTGCCGTTATTTGTAATCCAGAACAAGTAGGGTTGTTTACCACAACACTTCCAGTGGTAACACAACCATTGGCGTCCGTTACCGTAACTGTTGCAATTCCATAACATAAAGAGTCAGCCGTTAAATTAAAATCACCGTTTGACCAAACTTGTGTGTATGGAGCCGTACCACCTGATATTACCACAGTCGCAGTACCATCACAGGTTGTATCCGAACTTGTATTTGTACTTGAAATAGAAAGTTGTAATGCAGGTGGTTCTACCACTTGAATAGCACTTTCTACAGAACATCCTATAGAATCTGTAACGGTTACACTGTAAGTTCCTGAAGATACTATAATTGAGGGGGCTATAGAGCCTGTAGACCAAGCATATGAATAGGGTTGAATCCCTCCAGATACTCCTGCTTCTAGTGTGGTAGTTCCATCTAAACAAGCAATAGGAGCGTAGAAAGGATCTGCCATTATGGTGTCAGAAAAACGAATGACCACCGTATCGGAGGTGTTGGCACATCCGCCACCAGCACCTGTTGATTCTAAATATAATTCTACACTTCCAGCGGCAATTTCTGCTGCAGTGGGGCTGTATGTTGCTATAATTGAGGTGTTGCTCGGCGCAAACGATCCTGCTCCTCCAGACCAAAGTACGGAGGTGGTGTTCGCTGAACTTCCTTCTAAGAAAGCATCAGGATTTGTAGCACAGAGAATTTGATCCTCACCGGCGTCAACCGTTGGGGGTTGACTTTCGATAATAGAAACCGGTAAATTAAATGAGGGACATGTTGGGCTATTTAAACCGTCACTAATTCTTGCTGCATAAGATCCTTGTGCGTTAAAGAGGTAAGTAGAATCTGTAGCAAGGGTGTCGTTCATATCGTTTATCCAGTCTATAGTGTATTCACCAAAACCGCCAGAAACACTTGCAGTAACCAACACATCTCCACCTTCACAAATTTCTGCAGGGTTAGGGGAGTATGATGCTGCTAAAGCATCAAAGGTGTAGAGTCTAACAGTATCTATGGTTTCGTAAGAACCACATTCAAGAGATACCTGTTGTGTTCCTGTAATTACATAATCTATCCATTCGGGAGCTCCTGCTAAAGGTTCAAAGAAAGGACTATTACAGTCTAAACAACTCAAGTATGAATCATAAAGGGCTAAGTCAACTGCTCCATCTGAGGAATTTACAGCAGAAATAGTTATTGAATCCAATCCAAAAATATTTACAGGTAAGCTACATCCTACTCTTGTAGAATCATCATTGGGAAAAGTAGGTTTTAGTATTTGTCTTAAGAAAAAGGTGTTTTCATTGTTCCCTGGTTTACCATATCCAATTTTATAATTAGGTCCTTGTATATAGGGCGGAAGACAAACTGCCTGTCCGGCAGGAGCGGTGGTGTCACAAACACCAGCCACAATAGTATCACCACCATCAATAAAGTGATACACACCAGAACCCGAAGGATTGGCTCCGTCTTCAATACCAATCTCTACCGCAACAACATTGGGGTTTAATTTGGCATAAAAGGAAATGAAATTAATGTTAGATACCTCTCCACAACATTGTCCTGTCCTGACAATACTTGGTGAAACATATACACTGTCTGGATAATCAGAGAGGTCGACTGTTAAAAGTGGCACAGTAGCGTCACATTCTGGTAATGACTGAGCCATCACATTTAGGTTCAGCATTGCTGTTAACATCCCTAAAATATAGAAGAGACGAGGTCTAGCAACGGAACCTGTAAAAGGTTTCGTTCGTTTCATAGCAGTAAGTTTTATTGTATTATATACAAATCAAAAATGGACGTTGATCACTGTATGAAGATGGAAGGGAATTTTGTGTTTGTAGGGTTCAAAATTCGAAAAACCAGTGCCGTTTGTGTATAATCCAATTGTAAAAGTTACTTATAAGTTAAGTGAACTTTTTCAATTATCCAACAGAAATATCATGTTTTAAAACGGTGTAATTAGTTGGTCATAAGTGGTTTACCTATGTATTTAGTTCTTGCTTCCCGCATGAGTGTTAGTGTGTGTTTAACAAAACGATACATTTTTGTTAAATGAAAGACTTAGTATTGATTAAAAATAAATATTCAATTTGATGACGATATGAGCAAAATTGAAAGAAACAATTCAAATACAAAGAAGATTTAGTTCCTATTTGGGGTCGAAAATAGATACTCAAAATGAATTATTAAGCACAAAAAAAAGGAAGCTTATTCAGCCTCCTTTTTTATTTATTGTATCTCTATTTCTTTCTAAAGAAAATTCTAATCGGAACTCCTTCAAAGTCAAAGTTCTCTCTTAATTTATTTTCTAAGAATCTCTTGTAATCATCTCTAATGTATTGTGGTAAATTACAGAAGAATGCAAAAGCCGGCGCATGGGTTGGTAACTGGCTCACAAACTTAATCTTAATGAATTTACCTTTTACAGAGGGTGGAGGATTGTGTTCCATTACCTCTTGCATTACATCATTTAATACGGATGTAGGTATTTTACGAATTCTGTTTTCATATACTTCCATCGTTGTTTCCAAAGCTTTGTGTATACGTTGCTTTGTTAAGGCAGAAGTAAAGATGATAGGCACATTATTAAAAGGGGCCAATTGTTCTCTAATTTTTTCCTCAAATGCCTTGGTTGTCGTATGGTCTTTTTCAATTAAATCCCACTTGTTTACCAATACTACAACTCCTTTGTGGTTCTTCTCACAGATGTAGAAAATGTTCAAATCTTGTTTTTGAATCCCTTCTTCTGCATCAATCATGAATACACAAACATCAGAGTTTTCTATGGTTCTTATAGAACGTAAAACAGAATAATATTCAATGTCTTCGGTAACTTTCGCCTTCTTACGAATACCTGCAGTATCTATAATAACGAAATCAAATCCGTAGGCATTGTAACGCGTATTGATGGAGTCTCTTGTTGTTCCACTAATATTGGTAACAATGTTTCTATCCTCACCAATCAAAGCGTTAATCATAGAAGATTTCCCAACGTTTGGTCTACCTACGAAAGCAATTTTCGGTAAGTTTTCTTCTTCGTCGATGTCCTCGTCTTGTTCAAATTCTTTAACGATATCGTCTAATAGTTCTCCAGTACCAGAACCATTTACAGCGGATAGGTCATAAACATTTCCTAAACCAAGTCCCCAGAACTCTGAAGACAAACCAATTCTGTCTGTATTATCTACTTTATTAGCACCAATAAAGATTTTCTTATCCGTCTTACGCAAGATATTTACAACAGCATCATCTAAATCAGTGATACCTGTCATAACATCCACCATAAAAATAATAACGTTAGCCTCTTCTATGGCAATCTTTACTTGCTTTGCAATTTCATCTTCGAATATGTCGTCAGATCCTTGCACGTACCCCCCTGTATCAATTACAGAAAACTCTGTACCACACCATTCTCCACGACCATAAATTCTGTCTCGCGTAACACCGCTAACCTCTTTTACAATCGCCTTACGCGATTCAGTTAGTCGATTAAAAAGTGTAGATTTCCCAACGTTGGGTCTACCTACTATCGCAATAATGTTACTCATCTTAGTATCCGTATTTCTTTAATTTACCTTCAGAAGCTCTCCAATCTTTATCCACTTTAACAAAAGTTTCTAAGAATACTTTTTTCCCGATGAATGCTTCCAAATCTTTTCGTGCGTCTATACCTATGTATTTCAGCATGCGGCCTTGTTGACCAATAATTATCCCTTTCTGCGAGTCGCGTTCAACAATGATTACGGCTCTTATTTTTACGATGTGACCTTCGTCTTTGTAATCGGTAATTTCTACCTGACAAGCGTAAGGCACTTCTTTTTTCGTGTTTAAAAAGATCTTTTCTCTGATGATTTCAGAAACGAAAAAACGCATCGGTCTGTCAGAAATCTCATCCTTGTCAAAGTAAGGTGGGTTCTCGGGTAACAATTCCAACAAAATTTCCCAAACTGCATCTACGTTAAAGCCGTGTAAGGCAGAAATAGGTAAAACTCTAGCTTCTGGTAACTGTTCTTGCCAATATGCTAATCGCTCTGCTGCTTTCTCTTGATCTTTAATATCGATTTTATTCACCAAACAAAGTACAGGACATTTTAAGCGCTTAATTCTGTCCAAGGTCGCTTTGTGGTTCATTTCATCTTCAAAAATGTCGGTAATAAATAACAATACATCCGCATCCTTTAGAGAAGACTCCACGTAGCTCATCATGGCATCGTGTAACTTGTAGGCAGAGTTTACTACCCCTGGAGTATCTGAAAAAATGATTTGATAATCTTCTTCATTTACAATACCGTGAATTCTATGACGCGTTGTTTGCGCCTTTGAAGTTACAATGGATAATTTTTCCCCTACTAATCGGTTCATCAAGGTAGATTTACCAACGTTTGGACTCCCTACTATATTTACAAAACCTGCTTTGTGTGCCATAATTTCTAAAATCGAGTACAAAGAAACGGATTTTAATTCATTTAACATTAATTATTGCTGATGCCTGAGGTAACAAAGCGTAGTTTTTACAATTTCATTCCTCACTTCAATGAATTCAAATGAAAAAGGCTACCCATTGGATAGCCTTTTTGAAGTATGTTGTACGGTGTTTATTTACCGTGACATTGCTTGTATTTCTTACCACTTCCACATGGACAAGGTGCATTACGCTCTATCTTCTTTTCTGCTACTGCAGGTTGAGGTTTAGGAGCGCTTTGTCTTGCCGAGTTTGCCATTGCCTCGTCGTAACCTTGACTACCTTGGAATTGTTGAGGAGCTGTAGCTGTTTGGTTGCTTGCTTCTCTATCAATAGCCTTGGCTTTGTCGTAGTGATTCTCTGCTTGAACCCCTTGGTTAGAACTCTGAACTTGCTGTTGAACTGGAATAATCGCTTTCACTAAGAATTCAGTAGTTTCCTCATTCAATCTATTCATCATTGCCTTAAACAAGTTGAAAGATTCAATTTTGTAAATTACTAATGGATCTTTTTGCTCGTACTGTGCTTGACGTACAGCTACTTTCAAGTCATCCATTTCTCTCAAATGCTCTTTCCACTCGTTGTCTATCAATCCTAAAACAATTGCTTTTTCGTAGTTCTTGATGATAGACTTACAGTTTGTTTCTTTTGCTTCCTTAATCGTAGAGCTCACTTCCATTCCACGTCTTCCATCTGTAAATGGAACCTTGATGTGTCTGTCGTGATTCGCTGGATCTTGGAATAAGTTATCGATAGTTGGCATAATCATTTGTGCCAATTTCTCGTTTTTCTCTTCGTATTTTGTAAGTGCTTTGTCGTAAACTTCGTTGATCAAATCCTCCTTCTTCATAGAATCGAAAGCTTTCTCATCTACTGGAGATTGAATTCCAAGTGTACGCATCAAGTCTAATTCGAAATCTTTGAAAGAACCTGGTGCATTGTATTGGTTACAAATAGCCTCGGCCATATCGTAGAACATGTTAGCGATGTCTAAATCTAAACGGTCACCATATAAAGCATTTTTACGTTTCTTGTAAATCGCCTTACGTTGCGCGTTCATTACATCATCATATTCTAACAAATGCTTACGGTTACCAAAGTTGTTCTCTTCAACTTTTTTCTGCGCTCTTTCAATTGACTTAGAAATCATGTTGTGTGTAATCACTTCACCTTCTTCTAATCCCATTCTGTCCATTAAACGTGCAATACGCTCAGAACCGAACTTACGCATCAAATCGTCTTCTAAAGAAACAAAGAACTGAGATGAACCTGGATCTCCTTGACGTCCAGCACGACCTCTTAACTGTCTGTCAACACGTCTAGAATCATGACGTTCCGTACCAATAATCGCTAAACCACCTGCTTCTTTTACTCCAGCTTGTAATTTAATATCGGTACCCCTACCTGCCATGTTCGTTGCAATAGTAACTGCCTTTGGTCTACCTGCTTCAGCAACAATTTCAGATTCTCTCTGGTGCTGCTTGGCATTCAATACATTGTGTTGAATACCTTTCATCTGAAGCATTCTACTCAACAATTCAGAAATCTCTACCGTAGTAGTACCTACTAATACAGGTCTGTTTTGTTCCGTTAATCGTTGAACTTCTTCAATTACAGCATTGAATTTTTCACGCTGTGTTTTGTATACTAAATCGTTTTTGTCTTCTCTAGCAATCGGTCGGTTGGTTGGAATTACCACAACATCTAATTCGTAAATGTCCCAGAATTCTTTCGCTTCCGTTTCGGCTGTACCTGTCATACCCGATAACTTGTGGTACATTCTAAAGTAGTTCTGTAAAGAAACCGTAGCGTAAGTCTGTGTAGCCGCCTCAACTTTTACATTTTCTTTCGCTTCTATGGCTTGGTGTAATCCGTCAGAGTAACGTCTACCTTCCATAATACGACCTGTTGACTCATCAACAATCTTTACTTTACCTTCTTGAATTACGTATTCAACTTCTTTTTCGAATAAGGTGTACGCTTTCAATAATTGGTTAATAGAGTGGATACGCTCAGACTTGATAGAGTAATCTCTAATCAATTCATCTTTCTTCGCGCTTAACTCTTCTGCAGATAATCCAGCCTTTTCTAATTCTGCAATCTCAGAACCAATGTCTGGCAAAATGTAGAATTTAGGATCGTTGTTTCCAGAAATTAAGTCAATTCCTTTATCTGTTAAATCTATCGTGTTGTTTTTCTCATCAATAACAAAGTATAATTCATTATCGATAATTGGCATTTGCTTGTTTTGCTCTGCCATGTAGAAGTTCTCTGTCTTTTGCAAGTGCGCTTTCACACCTGGTTCAGATAAGAACTTAATCAATGCTTTATTCTTAGGTAAACCTCTGTAAGCTCTCAATAATTTTTTACCACCTTCTTCTAAAGCAATTTTTTGTGCTTTCTTGTCTTCAAGTGGAGAATTGATCACAGCTAATTCTTTCTTCGCTTCTGCAAAGATTTTGGTAATCAAAGCTTTTTGAGCACTCACCACCTTTTCTACCAAAGGTTTCAAAGCAACAAATTCTTGCTGGTCACCTCTTGGCGTAGGTCCAGAAATAATCAACGGAGTACGTGCATCATCAATTAATACACTATCCACCTCATCAATAATTGCGTAGTGGTGCTTTCCTTGTACAAGCGATCCTAAATCACTTGCCATGTTATCTCTTAGGTAATCGAAACCAAATTCGTTGTTGGTACCAAACGTAATGTTAGAACGGTACGCTTTTTTACGTGCTTCCGAATTCGGTTGGTGCTTGTCTATACAATCTACCGTTAAACCGTGGAATTGGTAAAGTGGTCCCATCCATTCCGAGTCACGTTTTGCTAAGTAGTCATTCACCGTTACAACGTGAACTCCTTTTCCAGCCAAGGCGTTTAAGTAAACGGGCAATGTTGCTACCAAAGTTTTACCTTCACCGGTTTGCATCTCAGAAATGTTTCCGTTGTGCAACACAGCTCCACCCATCAACTGTACGTCGTAGTGTACCATGTTCCATTCCACTTCAGATCCTGCAGCTGTCCATTTGTTGGCCCAAATTGCTTTGTCACCATCTATGGTAATACCGTCGCTTTTCAATGAAAGCTCTCTGTCTAAGTCTGTAGCCGTTACAACCAGCTGCTTGTTTACAGACCATCTTCTTGCTGTTTCCTTAATGGTGGCAAAGGCGTCTGGTAAAATATCTTTTAAAACTTCTTCTATCTTCTTGTCTATCTCTCCAGATAAGTTGTCAATTCTTTCAAAAAGGCTTTCCTTATCTATTACAGATGTTGCAGGGTCGTTCGCTTTTTTATCTAAACCGGCCACTTCATTTTCCAATTCGGCAGTTGCCTTAGCAATTTGCTCCTGAAAAGAAATGGTTCTAGCTCTTAATTCATCATCACTGATAGATGATAGCGTAACGAAAATCTCGTTTGTTTTATCGATAATAGGCTGATAGTCTTTTCTGTCTTTCACAGATTTATCACCTAATAGTTTTTTTAATATTCCTCCAAGCATGATGGCTTCGTATTTTTTATTGTCGTTCCAAAAATAGTGTTTTGTTAAAATTTAGAACGTCCTTTTGTTTTTTAATTCGTTTCACTCGTCTTGTCACAAACCATTCCAGTTCCATTTGGGTGACACTCTGTCACTTTTGTTACCAAAAATCAAAGTGCGGCGTCAGTTTGAGAAGTGAAGGGTGACGGTTGTCTGACAAAATCGCGGTGCAAGTTGTCGGTATTAAAACTTTGCGAACAGAAAGTTCATAAATTGATAATAGGTAAAAAGTGGTTGTGGGCGCTCGAGCGGGCTATTCGCTATAGTTCTCACCCGAATAAATTCGGGCTGTGGGCTGCCGCTGCTATCCCTAGCGCAAAAGACAAAAAAAATCCCGATTCATCAAGAACCGGGAAATATCTTTGCTAATATTCGTCCTCGTTAAAGAAGAAGTCTTCTTTGGTCGGATAATCAGGCCAAATATCTTCAATGCTTTCGTAAATCTCACCTTCGTCTTCAATAGCCTGTAGGTTTTCTACAACCTCTAAAGGAGCTCCAGTTCTAATTGCGAAATCAATTAATTCATCCTTTGCTGCTGGCCACGGGGCATCTTCTAAGTAAGAAGCAAGTTCTAGAGTCCAATACATATCTTAAGTTTTAAAAGTCTATAATTTCGGCAAAAGTAAATTTTATTTCTATAAATCCAAATTTTAGCTTACATACTTGCCTTTTTTCTATCTACGGAAGAATTACATTCTTGGTTTCCAAGGAATTTCTTTGGCATTTAAATCCTTGGTCAACTTACGCGATAATACAAATAAATAATCGCTTAATCTATTTAAATATTGTATCACTAATGGAGAAACTTCTGCTTCTTCGGCTAACGCTATGGTGTTACGTTCGGCTCTTCTACATACACAACGAGCAATGTGGGTATGTGAAACGGTAGTATGACCACCCGGTAAAATAAAAGAACGCATAGGTTCAAGTTCTTCATCCATTTTATCCATGGCTTCTTCCAAGAATGTGATGTCCTTCTCTTCCAATTCAGGAAGTTTCATTTTAGAATTCGGAACAGAAGCTAAAATAGAACCTATCGTAAAAAGTCTGTCTTGTATTTCTATAAGCTGATTATAGTATTCTTCTTTAATTTCCTGATCGCGAATAATTCCAACAAAAGAGTTTAATTCATCCACTGTCCCGTAAGCTTCAATGCGTAAATCGTATTTCTTTACTCTTACTCCACCTATCAAAGAAGTTTCTCCTTTATCTCCTGTTTTAGTATATACTTTCATCTATTTCTTTTTCAATATAAAATGTTCTTTTTCTTGGTTTTTTCTCAAGGCAACTACACCCATGCGGAAAAAATCTATGCTCAAATGATAATCATTTTTTTTGATTATTTGTTGCCAGGCATCAAACATATCTTCACTCCAGCGAATATCGTCTATTACAATCAAGCTTTCGTTGTGCAGGTTCTTTTGCAATTTTTCAAGGAGTTCAAACAAAGCCTCAGAGCGATGATCACCGTCTATAAATACTAAATCGTAACGTTGATTATCTCCATCTAAATATTGAGAGAATGGTGCACAATGTAAGGTGCATTTATCCTCTACTTTTAAAGTTTTAAGATTTTCCTTGGCTTTGGTGTGTAGGTTTTTGCATCCTTCAATACTTGTTACTTGTTCAAGGGTGCTGATCTGACTCAAATAGGCTGTGCCCAACCCTAGGTTTGTACCCAATTCCAAAACCTGTTTAGCTTTAATATGTTCTCCTAGTTGAAAAAGCAATTTGCCATAGGAGGGTGTGGTACGTGCTCGTTTTGCAATAGTTTTTAAACGTTCTGTGCTCGAATTTCCTTTTTTAGATCCAGCGCCATAGGGTGTAATTTTTAACACTGTATTATTCTTTAACAAGGATTTCTCAAGCTTCTTAAAACGTTGTGAAAAATCATTAGAAAAGTTAAAACGGAAGCTTTCGTCTTGCAAACGATAGACGTAGGGTGAATGTACACCGTGTCTTCTTTTGGCGCGAAAACGATATTTTATAAATTCAATTGCTATATTCACAGTTTCGGAAAAGGACGAAATTACAGAATTTATAGCTATCTAATCCAATGATTGATTTAGAAAAAAGTATAGAAAAACAGCGCGAAGAAGTCTTTAGTAAGCACCCAGAAGTTAAGTTGCACAGCGTGTGTAAACTCAATGATGGAGTAATTAAACACAATAAAATTGAACGTAATTACTTTAAAACGGTGTATGCAGATACAGATTTGAAAACTGCGGTTTTTATCCCAGCCTCGGGTTCGGGTTCGCGTATGTTTCAATTCTTATACGACTTTTTAAGTTCTCCTTCACAAGAAGATAGAGGTAGGGTAGAACGTTTTTTTTCAAACCTGAAAAAGTTTGCCTTTTTTGAATTGTTGCCTTTCGACCTGAAAAAGCGTATTGCTAAATACGATTATGAAGTAGAAGAAATCATTGAGTTTATTTTAGAAAATGAGGGATTGAATTTGGGAAGTTTACCCAAAGGTCTTATTCCTTTTCATCGCAACGGTAGATTTATTTTAAATGCTTTTCAAGAGCAAGTACTACAAGCTATACGTTTAAAAGAAGATGAATTACATTTTCATTTCACGATCAATAAGAACTTTGAAGAACAAATCACTACGAGTTTATTAAGTGTACAGCATTTAACAGGGCTCAATTTAAATGTTACTTTTTCAGAACAATCTCCATCTACAAACGCTGTTGCATTTAATAGTAATGGTACGGTGGTGAAAACAGACGAAGGAGAGATTTTGACCAGACCATCGGGACATGGTGCCTTATTACAGAATTTAAATGGACTGCAAGAAGATTTAATTTTTGTGAAGAACATAGACAATGTTCAACATGAGAATTTATCAGAAACAAGCGTGGATAGTTTACGTTACATGGCCGGACTCCTATTAGAGTTCAAAAAGGACATGCAAGAGGCGTTGAAATCAAATACACCAAAAATTGCCTTAGCCAAATTGAACCAGGAATATCAATTCGCTCCTTTGGATGAGGATTTTGAAGCTTTTGAAGAGGAAGAGTTATTGGCATTTATGAATAGACCTATGCGCGTTTGTGGTATGGTTCGAAATGAAGGTCAACCAGGTGGAGGACCATTTTGGGTGGAAGATGAAAAGGGTGTTTCTAAACAAATTGTAGAGAAGGCTCAAATTAGCCCGAAAGGTGACCAGTACAATAAAATGGTGCAATCTCAATACTTTAATCCGGTATTAATGGTGCTGAATCCTCAAGATTTGGCGGGGAATAAGTTAGACTTAGATCAGTACGTAGACAAGGATAAGTATTTTGTAGTCGACAAAGCTTACAAAGGAGTAGATATAAAATTTAGAGAAAACCCTGGTCTGTGGAACGGAGGAATGGCCAATTGGAATACGCTGTTTGTTGAAGTTCCATCGGAAAGTTTTAGTCCTGTAAAAACGGTATTAGATTTATTAGACCCCTCTCACTTAGATAAGTAAAATCATACGAAAATATTGAATTGAAGGAGGTGTTGTTGAAGCACCTCTTTTTTTATGTTTAAAAGTGATTTCAGTAATAAATTGACAACAATTATTGAGGTACGATGTTTACTTTTACTTTAGATTACATGAAGTAGGTAAATAATGAGATTTATCAGACGAAAAAGATTGAACAAAAAAGAAGGAGAAAATATGCTCAACTGGAACGATGTAATAAAGTATGCTAATCATGGAGCGCCAGCACCAGAAAAGCGTGTAGAGAAGAGTGAGGAAGAGTGGCGTGAGCTTTTGGATGCTGAAACCTTTCGAATAACAAGGCAACATGGAACAGAAGCACCACACTCAGGAGCTTTGTGTAAGGCGCATGATCCAGGGAAGTATACCTGTGTTTGTTGTGATACGATATTGTTTGATTCCAATATAAAGTTTGAATCTGGGACAGGTTGGCCAAGCTTTACACAGCCGTACAAGGAGAACGCTGTGGCGTATAAGAAAGATGTTTCTTATGGTATGGTGCGCGTAGAAATTTTGTGCAACACATGTGATTCGCATTTGGGGCATGTTTTTCCAGATGGACCAGCGCCAAGTGGGTTAAGGTACTGTGTGAATTCAGCAAGTATACGTTTATTAAAAGAAGAAGAAAATAATGGGTAATATGCAATTGGCCACTTTTGGTGGTGGATGTTTTTGGTGTGTGGAAACACTTATGCGTAGGTTAAAAGGTGTTGACGAAGTAATTTCAGGTTATACTGGGGGGATTGCACCAGGAAAACCTACCTACAGAGAAGTGTGTTCAGGTTTAACAGGGCATGCTGAAGTAGTTCAAGTTCGTTTTGATGCTGACATCATTTCATACAGAGAATTGTTGCAGATATTTATGACAAGTCATGACCCGACTACATTGAACCGTCAAGGAGCAGATGTAGGAACGCAATATAGATCTTGCATTTTTTATCACGATGCTGCTCAGAAGGAGGTAGCAACTGAAGTGTTGCAAGAAATGAATGAGGTATATGACGATGCAGTAACCACAACATTAGAGGAAATGCGTGTTTTTTATGATGCTGAGGATTATCATCAAGATTACTTCAATAATAACGGAGAACAAAGTTATTGTCAGGCTGTAATCTCTCCAAAATTGGCGAAGTTTAGAAAAATGTATGCGGATAAATTAAAAGAAGAATAAGCATGGCAAACAAAATTATCCACGATAAAGAAGCATGTAAGTTTGTCTTGAAGGTAAACGACGGAGGAGAAGCATTCATTGATTATAAGGAAAAAGATGGTCTTTTACATTTGGTGTATTCTGAAGTTCCGAAAGTATACAGAGGGAAGGGGATAGGTAAGGAATTAGTGCTGAAATCTTTTGAATTGCTCACCAAAGAAGGCTACAATGCAAAAGCTGTTTGTGGGTATATAAAAGCCGTAAAACAAAGAAGTGAAAAGTGGCAAGATATAATCGAATAATTTTTTATCTTTCTTGAATCCAAAACCTATTTATGAAAATTTTAGCCTTTGCCGGTAGTAACAGTAAAAATTCAATTAATAAAGCCTTAGTCACCCATGTTTCCACCTATTTTAAAGGATGCGATCTTCATTATTTAGACTTGAATGAATTTAGCCTTCCTATGTACGGTATAGATCATGAAAGAGAAAAAGGTATACCCAATGCTGCTTACAGTTTTATCAATACATTTAAAAAGTGCGATTTAATTCTCTTGTCTCTGGCAGAACATAATGGAGCCTACACAGCGGCATTTAAAAATATTTTAGATTGGTGTTCAAGAATTCCAGGTGAAACTGTATTTCAAGAGAAACCTATGTTTTTAATGTCTACCTCACCGGGTGCTAGGGGAGCCAAGGGTGTTTTAGAACTTGGAGCCAATCGTTTTCCTAGACATGGAGCAAAAGTTTTAGCAACCTTAAGTCTCCCAAAGTTTAAAGAAAATTTTGAACGAGGAAAAGGGATAGTAAACCTTGAATTTAGGCAGCAATTTGAAGAAACAGCAAAAGAGGTTTTTGAAAAAATAAAGGAGGATTAGTATACTCTTTTTTTAGGTCTGTATTTTATTGCTTATTCCCACAGTTTATAATTGCTTTTTAGGAATCAACGAATCCTGTTGAACAGAGGTGTTGAAGTGGGGGATTTTTTTCCTTTTTATTAAAAACAAAATTCTATATTTGCCCAATTAGATAAATGGTGAATGATTATGGCTACAAAATCAGCTTCAGCTCCAAAGAAAACTACACGTAAAAGTGCTGCGAAAAATCAGCTAAAGTTTTCTAAAGAACAATACATAAAATGGTACAAGGATATGCTTCTCATGCGTAAATTCGAAGAGAAAGCAGGTCAATTATATATACAGCAAAAATTTGGTGGATTCTGTCACCTTTATATCGGTCAGGAAGCTGTAGTTGCAGGAACTGTTTCTGGTTCTCGTCCAACAGATAAGCACATGACGGCATATAGAGATCACGCCCACCCAATTGGATTAGGTACTGATCCTCGTGTTTTAATGGCAGAACTTTACGGAAGATCTACAGGATGTTCTAAAGGTAAAGGTGGTTCTATGCACTTCTTTGATAAAGAGAAAAACTTTATGGGAGGTCACGGAATCGTTGGTGCACAAATTCCTATGGGAGCAGGTGTTGCTTTTGCTGAGAAGTACAACGAGACAGATAACTGTGTATTCGTTTCTATGGGAGACGGTGCAGTTCGTCAAGGTGCCTTGCACGAGACGTTTAACATGGCAATGAACTGGAAGTTACCAGTAATTTTCATTATCGAAAATAACAACTACGCCATGGGTACTTCTGTAGAGAGAACTACAAATGTTACTGATCTATCAAAAATTGGTGATTCTTACGAAATGCCTTCTCAATCTGTAAATGGTATGTCACCAGAAGCAGTGCATGAAGCAGTTGAAGAAGCAGCAACAAGAGCTAGAAATGGAGAAGGACCAACTTTGTTAGATATCCGTACATACAGATATAAAGGTCACTCTATGTCAGACCCTCAGAAATACAGAACGAAAGAAGAGGTTGCTGAGTACCAAGCACAAGATCCTGTTGAGCACTGTTTACAAGTGATTAAGGACAATAAGTTCTTGACAGAAGAAGAAATTAAAGAAATTCAAGACTGGGTAAAGAAAGAAGTGCAAGAGTCTATTGACTTCGCTGAAAACTCTCCATACCCAGAAGGGAAAGAGTTATACGAAGACGTATACATGCAAGAAGATTACCCTTATATTAAAGAATACTAAAAAACATTAGAATAAAATGGCTGAAGTAATTTTAATGCCGAAGTTGTCTGATACTATGACTGAAGGAGTAGTAGCAGAATGGCATGTAAAAGTAGGAGAAGAAGTTAGTTCTGGAGACTTGTTAGCGGAAATTGAGACGGACAAGGCTACCATGGAATTCGAATCTTTCTACGATGGTGTGTTATTGCACATCGGTGTAGAAAAAGGAGCTACAGCACCTGTAAATGACGTTTTAGCGATCATAGGTGAGAAGGGAGAGAATGTTGAGGAGATTTTAGCAAATGCAGGTTCTCAAGCGCCAGCAGCAGCTCCAGCAGAAGAAGAGAAGAAAGAGGAAGCTCCAGCAGCGGCACCTGCCCCAGCAGCAGAAAAGCCTGCGCCGGCAGCAACTCCAGCTCCACAGCCAGCAGCAGCTCCAGTTGCAAGTCCAAACGGAGATAGAATTTTTGCTTCTCCATTGGCAAAGAAATTAGCAGAAGAAAAAGGAATAGATATCGCCTTGGTTAAGGGGACAGGTGAAAACGGACGTATCGTTAAGAGAGACGTTGAGCACTACGTACCTTATGTACCGGCAGCAGGAAGCGCAGCTCCAACAAGAACTGCAGTTGTAGGTCAGGAGTCTTACACAGATGAGAATGTATCTCAAATGCGTAAAACAATTGCAAGAAGATTAGCGGAGAGCAAGTTTACAGCACCTCATTTCTACATCACTATGGATATAGATATGGACAACGCTATTGCTTCTCGAAAAGCAATCAATTCTCAAGAAGGAGTGAAGGTTTCTTTTAACGATATGGTAATCAAAGCGGTTTCTATGTCATTAAGAAAACACCCAGCAATCAATTCTGCTTGGATGGGAGACTTCATCCGTAGAAATGAGCATATTCACATTGGTGTTGCTGTAGCGGTTGATGAAGGATTGTTAGTTCCAGTTATCCGTTTTGCAGATTCTAAAGGAATGAGCGAAATTGGAGCTGAAGTGAAGCAATTAGCACAAGCTGCAAAAGACAAAAAATTACAACCGAAAGACTGGGAAGGAAATACATTTACAATTTCTAATTTGGGAATGTTTGGTGTAGAAGAATTTACAGCAATTGTTAACCCACCAGATAGCTGTATTTTAGCGATTGGAGGTATCAAACAAGTTCCAGTTGTTAAGGATGGAGCGGTAGTACCAGGAAACGTTATGAAAGTAACTTTATCATGTGATCACAGAGTGGTTGATGGAGCTTCTGGAGCAGCGTTCTTGAATACGTTCAAACAATATATGGAGAATCCAGTAATGATGTTGGTGTAAGCACTAACATTATTAAAAACATATTAAACGCCGTTTGCATTTTTGTAAGCGGCGTTTTTTTTTTATGTCTGCCTGAAACGGATATGAAAGTTTCTTTTTGTCATTTAATAGCTTAGAAATGAAGGGATAACTTCATTTTTTTAGAGCGATGGAAATTAAAGGTTGATAAAACGCTTTATGTAACCACTTACACCGTAAATAGGGAGCTTTGGAATCATTCAATTTTTTTCACGACAATTCACAATTAAAACTTTGAATATAATTAATCGAATGCTACATTTGTAGTAAGTCATATTTTATGCAAGATATAAAGCTTATCATACAAGAAATCCAGAAAAGAGGAGAGGCATTGAAGTCAGAATTGGCCAAAATGCAAAGTGATAATGCGTCTTTGCAAGATAAGGTAGCTTTACTTACACGTAATTTGGAAACCAAACAAAGTGAAGTAAAGGACCTAACATCTCAAATAGATCATTTAAATGTAGCTTTAAAAGAGAGTGAAGCAAAAGCAAACTCCGCGCAGGTAAATGATGAAGAAATTGACTTTTTAGTAAGGGAAATTGACGATTGTATAAATCGTTTGAAGCAATAGATAGAATGAGCAAGTTGTCTATAAAAGTTGTAGTCGCTGGAAGAAATTATCCACTTACCATCAATGAAGGTGAGGAGGAGAAAATCAAGGCTGCTGCAGAAAAGATTAACAGTAGCATTAAAATGTTACAAGACAACTACGCCGTAAAAGATATGCAAGATTTACTTGCAATGACCGCATTACAATTAGCGACCAAAGTAGAAAATGGGGAGAAATCAGCATCTGATATAGATAAAAAGGAGCTGATGACCTTGTTGAATGATTTGGCGGATGTACTAGCGTAAATTGCAGTATTCATATATAATAGTTTCCCACAGGTGTCAGCACATGGCTGTACGCGGTGGGATTTTTTTTTAATATAAATTATGGAAATAATAATAGGAATAGTAATAGGAGTTGTAGCCGGAGCGTTAGTCGCTTTTGTGGTGCAAAATGTACTCCTTAAAAAGAGGAAGGAACAAATCCTCAAAGAGGCAGAAACGGAAGGTGAAGCCCTTAAAAAAGACAAAATCTTACAGGCGAAAGAGAAGTTCTTAAACTTGAAAGAGAATCATGAAAAAATGATTAAAGACAGAGAGCGTAAATTGCAATCTGCTGAAGATAGAACCAAGAATAAAGAGAAAAATTTATCAAAGAAAACTGAAGAGGTTAACCGTAAAGAAAAAGCTTTAAATGCTCAGCAAAAGACCTTAGAAGATAAGATCAATACCGTTGAGTTGAAGAATGAGGAGTTAGAGAAATTGCAGCAAAAAAGAGTGTTGGAATTATCTCGTATTTCTGGAATGCAACCAGAAGATGCTAAAAAGCAGATGATGGAAGCGATCAAAGATGAGGCGCGTACAGATGCTATGGCCTACATCAAGGACATTACGGATGAAGCTAAGTTAAATGCAAATAGAGAAGCGAAGAAAATCGTTATTCAATCTATTCAGCGTGTAGCAACAGAGCAAGCAATTGAGAATTCAGTATCTGTTTTCAACATTGATTCTGATGAGGTAAAAGGACGTATCATCGGTAGAGAAGGTCGTAACATTAGAGCTTTAGAAGCAGCTACGGGAGTAGAAATTATTGTAGATGATACTCCCGAAGCGATTATCCTATCTTGTTTCGATCCAGTAAGAAGAGAAATAGCACGTTTATCACTTCACCAATTGGTTTCTGATGGACGTATTCACCCTGCTCGTATTGAAGAGGTGGTTGCTAAAACGAAGAAATCATTAGAAGAGGAAATCGCTGAAACAGGTAGAAGAACTTGTATCGATTTAGGAATTCACGGTTTACACCCTGAGTTAACAAGAGCAGTAGGTAGAATGAAGTATCGTTCTTCTTACGGACAAAACTTATTGCAACACTCGAGAGAGGTAGCTAACCTTTGTGCAGTTATGGCAGCAGAGCTTGGTTTAAATGTGAAGTTGGCGAAAAGAGCAGGATTGTTACACGATATAGGAAAAGTTCCAGACGAGGAGCCAGAATTACCACACGCAGTGTTAGGTATGAAGTGGGCAGAGAAGTATGGAGAGAAACCAGATGTATGCAACGCAATTGGAGCTCACCACGACGAAGTAGAGATGAAGTCATTAATCGCTCCTATCGTTCAGGTATGTGATGCTGTTTCTGGTGCAAGACCAGGTGCACGTCGTGAAATCGTTGAAAGCTACATCAAGCGAATCAAAGACCTTGAAAGCTTAGCGTTGTCTTACGATGGTGTTACAAATGCCTACGCGATCCAAGCAGGTAGAGAATTGAGAGTAATGGTTGAGAGTGAAAAGGTAACTGACTTAAAAGCAGATGAATTATCATTTACTATTTCTCAAAAGATTCAAACAGAAATGACTTACCCTGGTCAGGTTAAAGTAACCGTGATCAGAGAAAAGAGATCTGTGAACTACGCAAAATAGAAAACAAAAGTCACTTAATAGAAGCCCTTTTACTGTATGTAAGAGGGCTTTTTTTATTTACCTATTTTCGTTTTTTGAAAAGAAGAAGTAGAGTAGGCTACTTTCTATAATAAACCTATCTTTGCAGCCGTTAAGAGGAAGAATGTTAAAACGAATCAATTTAAAATCAGAACTGGTAAAATCAGTTGTGCTACTCACTTCAGGAACAGTCTTGGCGCAATTGATCAATATGCTTTTAACTCCGGTTATCACGCGTTTGTTCTCCCCTGATGAATTAGGAGAGTTAGGATATTTTGTGAGGTGGGCAACTTTTGTATCCTCTGTCGCTTCTGCGCGTTATGAATTAGCAATATCCTTACCCAAGTCTCACGCCCATGGTTTTCAAATATTTAGGATTGCTCTACAGATAAGTAGTTTGACGCTTTTATTAGTCCTTGTTGGCGGAGGAACGTATTACTTGTTCTCAGGCATGGATGGTTACACACTGTTTTTTGTAGTTTCCTTGGTATTGGCTTGTTTTGGTATCATATTTAGAATGATAGGTACTAATTGGGCGATTAAAACCAAATCATTTAAAAGAATTTCTGCTTCGAAAATTACAGAAGCTTTAGGCGTTACAGGTTTCAAGATCTTTGCAGGGTTAATGAATTGGGGAGTTGTAGGCCTAATTATAGCTACTGTGCTTGGAATATTTGCATCGGCAATATTATTTGTTATTAACTTTTTTAAGGAGAGAAAAAATCCTGATTATAAATCAAGTAAGGCCAAACGATTTGTGTTGATGAGAGAATATGTGGATTTTCCAAAAGTTAACTTACCGCATATTATTATTGATACGGGTAAGGATTTACTTATGGCATATCTAATTGTTGAATTGTTCGATAAAGCGACTTTTGGTTCTTATGATCATTCTTTTAGAATGTTAAGGGTTCCGTTGATGTTTATTGGAGCTTCTATTGGTCAAGTTTTTTTCCAAAGAGCATCTGAGAGTTTTGCAGCCAAAAAAGAAATATACCCCCTATTAAAAAGGACGACTATTTTACTAACCTTATTGTCACTTGTTCCGTTTGGGTTAGTGTTCGTCTTTGGTGAGCAAATGTTCTTTTGGGTGTTTGGTGAAGAATGGGGGGAGAGTGGTAAAATTGCAGAAGCAATTGCACCTTGGTTAATGATCAATTTCATAGCGTCTCCAATTTCTACCATACCCTTAGTTATAAAAAAACAGGCAACGTTTTTCTGGTTAGGATTAGGAGCCTCTTTAATTCAATTAATAGGGTTTGGGTTGTTACCATTTATAAGTGTGTTTAATAATTATTTAGAATATTTCAATGTGGTAGGCTGGAGTATGGCTGTGTTCCTGCTTTTTACCGTAATTTATAAATTGAAATTAGTGAAAGAAGCAGATGTTAGGAATAATGCGTGAGGGAAGTAAGTCTGAGTTGAAACAAATTTGGAAAATAGAGTATTTGTTTATATTCACAATGCTTAGTGTTTTGGTGGGTTCAAAAATGTTTGGTATCTCTTTACCTGGATTCACACTTAACTTAAGCATGATACTGTTGTTTATTTGCTTTTTTATTTTCTTTAAAAAGGTAGGTTTCAATAAAAAGGTAATGTTATATGGGGCTCCAATTGTTGTTTTAGCATTGTATAGCTGTTTGCAATTGTTTTATGTAGAAGGGGTTACATTAGCCATTGTAGAAGTAAGGTCTTTACTTATGATGGCACTAACCGTGGTTGTGGCACTGTATGCTCGCGTTTATTTTCAAAAACGATTGCTTTACGTTCTATTGTCAAAAGTGTTTTGGACACTCTTTATCATGCTTACACTTTTTGGGTTGTTTGAATATTTTACTGGTATTCATATTTGGGCTACAGGAATAGATACAATTTTAGATTTTAAGATTTCAGATTTCACCTTTGCACCACGTTTTATCTGGGGGAATCCAAACAACTTTATTACAGCATTTCTTGTTGTAAGTGCGGGAATTGTTTTAGTAGATACTCGCTTAAAACAAAACGTTTTCAAGCAGTTTCTAATTTTAATCGGACTTTTCTTTTTCAGTGATATCGCTCAATCAAAGTTCGGAATTATTTCTTCGGTTGTATATACCTTTTATTTGTTTTATTTAAACAAGGAATTACTTATAGATAAGTTAAGAAGTAATAAGCTAACCTTGATAATAGCGATGGCTATGACACTAGGAATTGTGCTGAATGCTAATTGGTTTTTAGGACCCAAGTTTGGAGAAAGTAGAGATTACTTTTTGAATGAGGTTCTTATTGTAAATGATAGTACTGGGAATTACGAGTACATAAATAAAAAGAAACTCAATGAAGATAATCGTGAATTGATGATTAAGCGATTAAAATTCGCCAAAACTAAAAGGTCTTTAGGTAGTACTGAGCTCCGCGTTCATTTAATTAAAAATGGATTGCAATATTATTTAGAAGAACCGATTTTTGGAATTGGTCCTGGGCAATATCAATACAAAACTAGAACTGGGCAAAACAAATATTATGTTGGTTCATTGCAAGGTTCACATCATTTTGTTATGGATATAATTTCTCAATACGGATTGATAGGGATTTCCTTCCTATTGATTTATACTTTTTGGATAGTTAAATTTATGTTCAATGGAATTACCTGGGATAGGAGAATGGCAAGTTTAATATCCTTAATCTTCATCTTTTGCGCAAGTAATTTACCCAGTAAATTTTCAAGTTATGAATATGCGTATTTAGCTATTGCGATTATTACCTTAGTGGCATTCAAACCAAATTTAGAATTGGATGAAAATAGGCTTTAATGGACTTCCTCTTTTTACCAAAGAATTAACACAGAAACTAAAAAGTTTTGACCTTAAGAATAAGTATGTTTTCTACAATACCTATGAGGAACTAAAGTCAAAGATTCGGTTAATGTTAAGTGTATCTACGTTAGATGGTTTTGTTTCATTTAAAGGAGTTAGTGAGAATAGTAAAAGTTTAGATCTTATACTTAAAAAGAATGTGCCATTAATCATGTATTGGCATGGTACAGATGTAAGTCTAGCGATTGAAAGAGCTAAAAAAGGAACAATCAATTGGAAGTATATTAAATGTGCAGAACATTATTCTGATGCGCCTTGGTTGATTGAAGAATTAAACTCTATTGGTGTGAAAGCACATTGTCTTCCTTTTAAATCTATTGGTCCGGCACAAGAGGCCAATGTTTATGATTATAAGAGTATTAAGGTCTTAAGTTATATTGGTCATGGACGGGAAGTGTTTTACGGAATCAAAGAAGTATTTAAATTGGCTTCTGATTATCCAGATGTTGAGTTTACCATAGTGGGGACTAAAAACAAATTTCCTGAAGCTCCGTCAAATGTCACTTTCTTGGGTTGGGTAATAGCTAATAAAATGGAACAACTCATGAAAACTCATGCTGTTTTATTGCGTTTAACGGAACATGATGGAAATGCTCAAATGATTATGGAGGCGAAAGCTATGGGAATGGAATGTATCTGGACGCAACCCGATGATGATGTGATTTACTGGAAGGGTGAAAAAAACTTGAATCTTTGTTTGAAAGAGGCTTTTAAAAGGGTTGAGGAGCGTGATGGAAAATCAAATGTTACCCTGGCTGAAAAAAGTATTAAATCTTACAATTCACGCCATGTAATCATCAATTTTATAGAAACTTTAAAGAAAAATTTTGACAAGTAAAAAACACATTGTAATCATAAGTATTTGGTTTTATCCGCTTAACAGAGTAGCAGTGAACCGTATTAATTCATTTGTGAAATACTTGAATAAGGATAAATATGACATAAGTGTTGTAACTCTTTTGCAAGATGACTCTCC